>JALZNU010000090.1 GCA_030857495.1 Actinomycetota bacterium
ATCGATCACTACGCGTCGCTGGGCCTCGCCGAGGTCGTGCTGAGCCTGCCGTCCGCGCCTCGCGACGAGGTGCTGATGGTGCTCGACTCGTACGCTCGCTACGTGGCCGGCGACACCTGACGGTCCGTGACCGCCCGGGGAGGCGGGACGCAGGCGATGGCGACACTGGTGGTGATGATCTCGTCGATCATGACGTCGGCGTCGAGGCGCTCCTCGCCACGGTCACGACTCCATTCCCACGCCGCGAGCGTGCACACCGCGACGTCGTCGATCTGATCGAGGCGACTGGCGCGGATCTTCGGTGGCAGCGCCGCCAGCGCGTCGGCGAGCCTCGCTCGGGCCGCGTGGTACGAGTCCGCCTCGGGCTGCGCGCCGATGACCTCGAGGCTCACGGGATCCCACCGGGCACGAGCGAGGAAGCGGGCGTACCAGCCGTCGATTGCGACGACCATGTCGGCGAGTGGCCGCACGAGCACCTCGATCGGGCCCTTGACGTCGTCGGACACTGCCGGGGCGGCGTCGAGCAGTTCGCGCCGGCTGCGATCGACCTCGCCCATGCGATTGCTGAAGACGCCGCCGATGACTCCGGACCGGTCACCGAAGTGATACTGCGCCGCGGAATGGTTGCGCTGACCTGCAGCGGCGCTGACATCGCGCAGCGAGACCCCGTGGGTGCCGTGTTCGGCGAAGAGACGCTCGGCGTGGAGAATCAATGCGGTCCGTGTCGCCTCGCTGCTCGCCGGCACGGTGTCAAGATAAGTCACTTGACTCAGAACGTCAACGTGTGCATGATACCAATGTTGTTGGACGGCGTGGAGGCGGCGTACAGCGGCTAGTAGGCGGATCCAAGCGGGCGGATGGAGCTGGACTCACCGATGTCGGTGGGTCCAGCTTCGCGTCCGCCACCGTCTGGGCGGGGTTCCTCCCGATTCACGGTCTGGGCGGGAGTGCTTCCAGCAGGTGGAAGCGATCCCGCCCAGACGGTGCGGACACCGGTGGGGTTAAGCGTTGGCCGACCAGTCGGGGAGCTGCTGGAGGCTCCAGCCGTTGCCGTCGGGATCCTTGAAGTAGACGAAGCGACCCCATTCCTGTTCGTCGACACCTCTCGCCTCGACGCCTCGTTCGACCAGCTCGGCGAGGGCCACGTCGGCATCGGCGACGAAGGCCATCAGGTTCTCGATCGGTCCGGAGTCGTTGTCGATCAGTCCGGTGCCGATGCAGATCGAGCAGGCGGAGCGCGGGGGAGTCAGCTGCACGAATCGCAGCTCGTCGTTCACCTGCTGATCGTGGTCGGCGTTGAACCCGTCCTGGTCGACGTAGAACGCCTTCGCCCGATCGACATCACTGACCGGCACGAACACGACCTCGAGTTTCCGCGCCGATCTGGGCGGGATCCTTTCCAACAGGTGGGAGCGATCCCGCCCAGACCGTGAAATGGGAGGAATCCCGCCCAGACGGTGGTGGGGTGGTCATCCTCGAGCGGCTCGTCGGTAGCGTCTCGGCGGTGGATCAGCGGGACGAGCAGCGGGTGTCGTCGGGGTCGCCGTTCGAGGCGTCGGTCGGCTTCTCACGTGGGGTGCGAGTGGGGGATCAGATCGCGATCGCCGGGACGGCGCCGATCTGGCCCGACGGCGAGGTCGACCCCGACCCGCTGATCCAGGCACGCCGCTGCTGGGAGATCGTGCTCGCCGCGCTGCACGAGCTCGGCGGAGCGCCCGCCGACGCGATCAGGACACGCACCTACCTCACGTCGGTCGACGTCGAGGCGGCAGCGGCGCAGGCGCACGGCGAGATCTTCGCCGACATCCGCCCGGCGTCGACGATGCTCGTCGTCGCCGCGCTGCTCGACCCGCGTTGGAAGGTCGAGGTCGAGCTCGACGCCGTAGTCGCGCGTGCTCGTCACTGACGTCTGCCGCTGACGGCGTTTGCCGGCGTGCGGGTGGATGACGCCGAGGCTGACGCTGCCGGTCGAGGCTCAGTAGCCGAAATGCCGGGCGAGCTGGCCGACGCCGGAGGCCGCCGTCGGATCGACGGCCTCGGTGTAGGCGTCGCCGGTTGGAGAGTACCGCAGCCGACGAGGTACAGCGGCGCGGCGGCGGCGAGCACCACGGCGGCGACGATCATCGCCGTGGAGATCGACGTCCTGTCTGCCAGCACGCCGAGCGCGATCCCGCTGACCGCGCCACCGAACTGCGAGGCGAGCGAGTTCGCCGACACGACCGTGGCACGGACGCTGCTGTCGACGGCGCGATGGACCATGCCGTAGTGCACGGGGTTCGTCGCCCCGTGTGCCGAGTAGTTGGCGAGGTAGGCGACGACGAGTCCGACGGGACCGGCGGCGATGCCCATAGCTGCGACCGACCCGCCGTGGGCGAGGCGCAGCGAGCACGCCGCCCAGCCTGCGCCGACGCGACGCACGAGCATCGGCGTGACCGCCGCGCCGAGCGCGGAGAGCACCCACGCGGCAGCGACCGAGACGCCGACGAGTTCTGCCGCGTCGTCGGTGCCGCCACTGACCTCGGCGAGCGAGAGTCCGCGGTCGCGCATCAGCAGCACGAACACGGTCACCGACAACCCGGTCGGGACGAACCTCAGCGCGAGCAGGACGTGGAAGCGCCGGCGGATCGACGCCAGCCCACTCACGTCCGTCGTTCCGGAGAGGGGAACGCTTGCAGCAGCACCGTCACCCGCTCTGCTGCAGGTGCCGACGGATCCTCGTCGTCGAGGTAGCGGCCGAGCACTTCGTGGAGGTCGGCCATCAGCGCACGGAGCCCCTCGGCCGTCACCGTGAGGTGGTAGTCGGACTGGTCGGCGGCGTCACGCCACTCGGCGGGCCACTCGTGGCGCGCCTCCAGCCAGTCGTCGAGCCATTGCGCGCTGCGCCCGGCGAGGTGTCGAGCGATCCACTCGTCGGCGGCCTTGGCGTCCGGGTCGTCGTCGTACTCGGTCGAGCGCCACGACGTGCTGTCGTGGACCGACCGCCACGCACCTCCGCCAGCTCGCCGACGCAGGACTCGTGCCGCGGGGGGAACGTAGTGTCGCGAGTCTGAGCGTTCGCACATCACCTCGCCTGATCGCACACCACCCGCGGGCCGCGCTGGCGTTCGCGCTCTTCGCCGTGGCGCTCGGCACGAACGTGTCGACGCCGTTGCTGCTGCTCTACCAGGAGTCGCTCGGGCTCTCGGCGTGGACCGTGACGGCGCTGTTCGCCGTCTATCCGCTCGGGCTGCTGCCGATGTTGCTGTGGGCAGGCCCGGCATCCGACGTGCTCGGACGCCGCGCGGTGATGGTGCCAGGGCTCGTGGCCTCGGCGCTCGCCTCCGCCCTGTTCTTCGTCGGCGCCGAACACCTCGCCGTCCTCTTCGTGGCCCGCCTGCTGCTCGGCGCCGTGTCCGGGGCGGTGTTCGTCGTCGCCAGCGCGTGGATCGCCGAGGTCGAACCGTCCGACGACCCGCTCTGGCCGTCACGACTCACGAGCATCGTGCTGTGCGCAGGCTTCGGCGGCGGGCCGTTCGTGTCCGGCATGCTCGGCCAGTGGGCGCCATGGCCGCTGCGGCTGTCCTACGTCGTGCACGTCGCGATCGTGATCCTCGGCTCGCTCGCGCTCACCACGGTGCCCGAGACCGTGCCCGCATCGGTGCGGCATCGGCGCGACCCGATCCGCCCGAGCCTCGGGGTGCCGCCGGGCACCCGGCGCGTCTTCTGGTCGGTCGTGGCGCCGACGGCGGTGTGCGTGTTCGGTTTCGCCTCGCTCTCGTTCGGGCTGTTCCCCGTGTTGCTGCGCCCGGCGATGGAGTCGATCGCCGTGTTCGTCACGGGTGTCGTGTCGGGCATCACCGCCGTGGCGATGTTCGCCGCGCAACGGCTTGTCGGCCGCATCGGTGCGGCGCGGGCCGTGCCGATGGCGTTCGCCTGCGGGGGAGGAGGTTGCCTGCTCGGCACGGTGGCGTTCGCGACGGGCGTGTGGGCGTTGACGTTTCCGGGTGCCGCGCTGCTCGGTGGCGCTGCGGGACTTGCCCTGACGTCGGGGCTGCGGTTCGTCGACCAGCTCACGGTGCCGGCGTCGCGCGGGGCGATGACGGGCGCCTTCTACGCCGCTGCGTACTCGGCGATGATGATGCCGCTCGTCGTCAGCACCGTCGCGCACAGCCGATGGGCGTACGTCGCCGTGCTGTCGGTGGTGACGTCGGCCGCCGTCGCCGGCGTCGCCTGGACACGTGTCCACCTCCACCTGCTGCCGGGGGAGGGCACCTCGTCTCCGTCGCTCGAGCCCGACGCCCTGCCGACGGTCCCGGGCCTGTGACGGCGTGCTCTCAGCTCGGACTGGTGGGCTCGCACATCATCGACGTCGCGGCGACACCGGTGACGGCCGTTGTCTCGATCTCGTCGAGCAGTTCGAGGTGCGTGCGCATCTCGACGCCGCGCGGGGTATCGGTGACGGCAGCGCGGAACCAGATCGTGACCAGGCACGCCCGCTGGCGGAACTGTGCGATCACCTCGAGCTCGGATGTCCCTGGGGCCGTGCGGACCGTGCGCAGCCGTACGACCTTGCGCTCGACCACGAAACCCTGCGAGTCGCCGACGATCCACACGATGCGCGACGAGCGCGCGGCGTCGCGCTGCCCCTCACACCTGGAGGTTCCACCCGCCACCGCGACGCGGCGCAGCGTGGCGATACCGATGGTCGGGTAGCGCAGGATCTCGACACCGACTCGCTCGTTGCGGTCGGGCGAGCGGTGCATGCGGGCGATCGAGAGGTCGTCGGTGTTGGACGTGCCACGGCACGGATAGTCGACGAGGGCGACGCCGGCGGGGTTGTCTGACACCCAATCAGCGGGCACGAACGAGTCGAGCGAGCTCGCCTCACGCACGGCGCCGCTGTCGACCACCGCCGTGTCGGCAAGGATCATCGAGTCGACGCCGCCCCTGCCGTAGACGACGAGCCGGCGGGTGCCGGGTCCGTCGAACGCGTCCGAGCCGACGCCGGGGAGCGTTCCGGTCGGGAGCCGCCCGATCGTCGTGACGGGCACGGACGTGGGCGCGGCCGTGCTCTCTGACGACGCCAGGGAGTCGTTCGATGATCCGGCCGTGAGGTCGTCGGCGCTCCGGTCGTCACCCGAGGAGACCACGACGACGGCGCCCATCAGCGCCAAGATCGCTGCACCGGCGGTGAGTCCCGAGCGGCTGACACGTCGCCGAGCGGGCGTTGCAACGGGTCGTTGCACACCGGCGGCGGTGCGCAACGGTGGACTCGTTGCGGTCGATGGAGCCGATGAGATCGATGGCGTCGACGGCGCGTCGTCCGACGGTGCCGGCGTCTCGGCGGTCGCGAGGTGGTCGGTCGCGGTCACGGCCGGTTCGGGGAGCTCGGCGATGCTCGCCACGTCGGGGTAGCGCTCGCCGGACGTCATGCGAACCGCTCGTGCCAGTTCGTCGTCGGCGTCGATGACGATCCCGCTCAACCAACCGGCGTCGAGACCGCTGTCGTCGAGGAGACCCGCCAGGGCGTCGAGCGCCACGGTCGCCTCCCGGGCGTCGCCGGCGGACGCGTCGCGGCGTGGCGTTGCGCCGACGACGGGTGCCGTGCCGGCGTCGCGCACCTGCACGATCGCGACGTCCCATGTCCGGGGTTCGGCGCGCACGATCGCGATGTAGCTGCCGACGGCAGGTCGGCCGCCATCCACGTCAGGGTCGTCCCCCATCGCGTGCACGGTACTCCTGTGCCGAAGCGCCTGGTCTGCGCCGTCGTCGGAGAACCGCAGCGGCTCCGCGGGCGCCTACGCGAGTTTCTGGTATCTGATGCGGTGGGCTGGTCCGCTTCGGCGCTGCGTTGCCCTGGGGGCTGCGCCCCCAGACCTCGTCGGCGTCTGGCTCGCTGGCGCTCGCGCATCCGCGGGCGCCGACTCGGGCAATGACCTACGCGAGTTTCTTGTACCTGATGCGGTGGGGCTGGTCCGCTTCGGCGCCCAGCTCCTTGCGGCGCCAGTCCTCGTACTCGGTGAAGTTGCCCTCGAACCAGCGAACCTGGCTGTCACCCTCGAACGCGAGCACGTGCGTGGCGATGCGGTCGAGGAACCAGCGGTCGTGGCTGATCACGACGGCGCAGCCGGGGAAGTTCTCGAGACCGGTCTCGAGCGCTCGCAGCGTGTCGACGTCGAGGTCGTTCGTCGGCTCGTCGAGCAGCAGCACGTTGCCGCCGGTGCGCAGCAGCTTCGCCAGGTGGACACGGTTGCGCTCGCCGCCCGACAGCTTGCCGACGAGCTTCTGCTGGTCGGCGCCGCGGAAGTTCAAGCTCGCGACGTACGCGCGGCCGGCGAC
>JALZNU010000091.1 GCA_030857495.1 Actinomycetota bacterium
GGTGTCCCGCCCGGCGTGTTCAACCTCGTCCAAGGTGACGGTGCCACGGTCGGCGCGGCGCTGTCGGCGCACCCCGATGTCGACATGGTGTCGTTCACAGGATCGACGCGCGCCGGCATCGAGGTCGCCCGGGCAGCGGCGCCGACCGTGAAGCGCGTCGCGCAGGAGCTCGGCGGCAAGTCGGCCAACATCATCCTCGACGACGCCGACCTCGCCACCACGGTCGCCCGTGACGTCGCGATCATGTGCTCGAACTCCGGCCAGTCGTGCAACGCGCCGAGCAGGATGCTGGTGCCCGCCGCCCGCATGGACGAGGCGGCGTCCGCCGCGGCAGCGGCTGCCGCCGACATCACCGTCGGCGATCCCAACGACGAGTCGAGCCGCATCGGACCGGTCGTCTCGCAGGTGCAGTACGACCGCATCCAGGGGCTGATCGAGAAGGGCGTCGCCGAAGGCGCAAGGGTCGAAGCCGGCGGACCCGGCAAGCCCGACGGCCTGGACACCGGCTACTACGTCAAGCCGACTGTGTTCTCGCACGTCACGAACGACATGACGATCGCCCGTGAGGAGATCTTCGGTCCCGTGCTCGTCATGATCGGTTACGAGGACGACGACGACGCCGTGCGCATCGCCAACGACACCGCGTACGGCCTGTCGGGGTACATCTCCGGCGATGCCGAGCGCGCCCGCGCAATGGCGCGACGCATCCGCACGGGCAACGTCCACCTCAACGGCGCCCAGCCCGACTTCAACGCCCCGTTCGGCGGCTACAAGCAGTCTGGCAACGGGCGCGAGTGGGGTGCCCTCGGGATGGAGGAGTACCTCGAGACCAAGGCGATCGTGGGGTACACCGCCTGACGCCACGTCCTCTACGGTGGCGTCCATGCGCAGGTCGCTTCTGACGGCCCGCCGTGCACGCACCGTGAGCGAGTTCCGCGAGCGAACCATCGTTACGGCGCGCCGTTGCGTAGCGGAGCGGTCATTGGTGCATCGCCTGTTGGCCCCGTCGTTCGTCCACGCAGCCATGGTCCACCAATGAGCACACGTGACGCCGCGACCGCGCGATCGATGTGGCGGTGGATGGAATCGATCCACGCCGTCACGTACTTCTCGCCGGAGCCTGTCGGCGCGCTGGCCGACGCCGGGTACAGGGGCTTCTGGATGGGGTACTTCGCCGGCCGAGCAGCACCGCTCGGTGCCGCCGGTCCCGACGTCGTCGCCGCGCTGTTCTACAACTTCGCGCCGGGTCGCGTCGCCAAGGCCCTGCCCGATGCGTGGGGGTTCGCTGCGCCCGAGGTGGCACTTGAACGGCGGCTCACCGGCTCCGTTGCGGCCCTCACGCGAGCGTTCGAGGTTGGTGCCGAACATGACGTGTCGGCCGATGTGGACGTCGCCGCGGAGCTCGCCGGTCGGGTGGCTCGCTCGGCATCGCCGGACGGACGGGCCCTGTTCGCGGCCAACGCCGCGCTGGCGTGGCCCGACGATCCGCTCGCCGTGCTGTGGCACGCCACGACGCTGCTGCGCGAGCAGCGTGGCGACGGGCACGTGGCGACGCTCGTGGCGAACGGCATCACGGGCCGCCAGGCCAACGTGTTCCAGGCCGCAGCCGGCAACACGTCGCGAGACGTGATGTTCGTCGCCCGCGACTACGACGACGACGAGTGGGCCGCCACGGTCGCGACGCTCACCGAACGTGGCCTGGTGAAGGGCAACAACCAGCCCACCGACGAGGGAACGGCGCTGCATGCCGAGATAGAGCGCCGCACCGACGAATTGGCGATGGCCGCCTTCGAGTGCCTCGACGACGCCGAGCTCGAACGCCTCGGTGCCGCCCTGCGGCCGCTCGCATCCGCTGTCGGCGCCACGGGTGACCTCCCCGCCATCACCCCGATGGGACGCATCACCGAGACATGATCTCGTCCTTGCGGCCGGGCTCGTCGTCGCGCAAGCCGGTCTCGCGAACCGTGATGCTCAGCCGGCCTCCGTCGAGGCCGAGGTCGACAGGGCCGGTGTCCGCGAGCAGCTTCGGGACGCCGTGGAAGATGCGCCGGTTCGGCTCGCCGAACACGAGGAGATCGCCGCTGCGCAACTCGACGTCGACGAACGGGGCGGTACGCCGGTCGACGCCGGCGAGGCGGAAGGTGCACGACCCGCCGAGGCTGATCGTCACCACGGGGGCGGTCGATGGCTCCTCGGCGTCCTGGTGCAGCCCGAGTCGGGCGTCAGGGGAGTAGAGGTTCACGAGGGCCGCGTCGGGGGCGTACGCGCGTGCCGCATCCGACCCTTCGCCGTAGGCAACGGCCACCGCCGCGCGCGACAACGCGACGAGGTCACGAGGCATGGGCTTGACCGGCTCGCCGTCGACGTCGTCGGCGGTGCGTGTGTAGGCGTAGGGCCGCCAGTGCCAGCCGAGGCACACCGACTGGACGCTCATCACCTGACCCGTCGGCATCCGTGGATGCCGCAGCCCGGCAGGCGGGCGCGCCCACTGACCGAATGCTTCGACGAGCCGCCGCTGCTCGACGAGATCGAGCCAGTCGGGGACGTGGACGACGCCCGCAAGCAGCTCCACGGGGGAGCGCGTGGTGTCGAGGAGGGGGAGCTCGAGCTGTCGTGGCACGTCAGGTCAACGCTCCGGCGCGGCCGTTCGTGAGTCTCATCCGGGCCCCGCAGCGTGGCGGTCCTCGTCGAACGAGTCGACGAGCGCGACAGCGAAGACGACGAGTGCGGTGCCCACGAGCGCACCGCCGGCTCCGTACAGGTCGTACCCGATGACGAAGAAGATCAGCATCACGGCGGACCCCGGACGGGCGATGATGCCACGGGTGCAGCGGTCGAGTGCCTGCTGCTGCGCGAACTGAGCGGCAACGGCCCCGGCGAGCAGCAGCGCCGCCGCCCACGGCGACACGAGTCCGGCCTCGAGCGCAACTGCCGGCACGACGCCGGACAACAATCCCACGACAGGCACCGTGCTCGCCAGCGCGGCGAGCAGCGCCAGCGGCGCAGCGCCCGGCAGGTCGATCAGCGAATAGGTCGCGAAGGCGACCCCGAACACGATCACGGCCCCGATGACCGTGACGTTGACGTAGCGCTGCGAGTCGCGAAACGCCCGCTCGAGGACACGCGACAGGCGCGCTCGACGGGCGGGGTCGTCGATCTCGCCGGCTGCGGCGCGGAACATGCGTCGGCCCCAGGCGAGCATGAACAGTGTCAGCACCAGCACGACGAACGCTCCGCCGGCAAAGGGTGCGGCGTCGCGACCGACGGTGCGCGACGGGGAGCGGAGTTCGTCGGCGAACTCCTGTGCCTTGTCGAGCAGCCCGAAGTCCTTCGCGGTGTCACCGAAGCGAGGCGACGCCTCGATCTCGGCTGCGGCCTCGGGGATCGCTGCCCGCAGGCCATCGAACTGGTCGTCGAGGTCGCGTAGCGTGAGGAAGGCGATCCCACCGACTATCGCGCTCGCCGCAAGGATCACCGCCAGCACGGCGATCGGGCGCGGCGTCCAGCGATCGAGCACTGCGACGGCTGGGTGGAGCGCGGCGGCGAGCACGATCGCGGCGAGCGCCCAGCCGAGGGGTCGCTGCGCCCGCGAGACGATCCCGCTGACGGCGACTACAGCAACGAACCCTGCGAGTAGCACGAGCCACGTGGTGGTGGGGATCGAGAGCCGCAGCGAGCGTCCCCCCGGTGCCGCACCGTCGACGTCGATGGTCCCCCCAGTGCGAGCCATGACCTCGTACCGTACCGACGGTGGCAGGATCGCCAGGGGATTCCGACGCCGGTCCCATCACATCGGTCCAGCTCGACGCCCGCTCGGTGCTGATCGGCGTCGCCGGGGTGCTCGCCCTGCTCGCTGCGTCGGCGTTGTTCTCGTCGACGCAACGGTCGACCACGGTGCTCGTCGTCGGCGTGCTGCTGGCGTTCGCTGTCGAACCGCTCGTGCATGCCGTGCAGCGCCGACTGGGAGCTGGGCGGGCGGCGGCGACGGTGGTGGTGTTCGGGGTGATCGTCGCCCTGTTCACCGTGCTCGTCCTGCTCGTCGGACCGGCTGCGGTGCGCCAGGTGCGCGAGCTGGGCGACCAGCTCCCCGAGACCGTGGCCCAGCTGGAGGACCTGCCGCTCATCGGCGACCGGCTGGCGTCGTGGGACGTCGCCGACAAGGCCGAGCGATGGATCGAGGACCTGCCGACGAGGCTCGATCCGGACGAGGTCGCCGAGAGCGTGCGCGGTGCCGTGTCGGGACTGTTCAACGGTCTCGGCGTCCTCGTCGTCGCGCTCGTCGTCACGCTCGACGGACCGCTGCTCGTGCGGCGACTGCGGTCGCTCGTTCCCGAGGCGCAGCGCGACGAGGCCGACGCCGTCGGCCGCGTGTTCTCACGGGTCGTCGGTACGTACTTCGCCGGATCGCTGCTCGTGGCCACGATCGCCGGCACCTGGGTGCTCACCGTCTGTCTCGCCCTCGGCATACCGCTCGCGCCCATCGCCGCCGTCTGGTACGCCGTCTCCAGCCTCATCCCCCAGGTAGGAGGTTTCCTTGGCATCTCGTTCGTGACGGTGCTGGCGCTGTCGGAGGGCGTGCCGACCGCGCTGCTTGCGCTCGTCCTGCTGTTTGCCTACATGGAGGTGGAGAACTACCTACTCGGGCCTGCGATCGTCGGTGATGCGATCGACATCTCGCCACCCACCACGATGCTCGCGGCGATCATCGGAGGTGCAGCCGCCGGCGTGCCCGGTGCCCTGGCGGCGACACCGCTCGTCGGCACCGCCAAGGCGCTCTACCTGCACTTCCGCCACGGCGACGCCCTCCCGGTCAAGCCGACCTCGTTCCGCGACCGCATCCCTGCCCCGCTGCGCAAGCTTCTGCGCCTCGCGCCGGCGACGCCGTCGACCTGACGTTCGTTCCTGAACCGCGTCAGGCGCCGGCGACGTCGCGACGTTGCACGACGGTTGCAGCGATGGCGGCGGCGACGGCGCAGTAGCAGCCGATCGTCGTCAACGCCGGGGTCGTGCTGACGACCGACGTCTCCGGCGACAGCAGGGAGCGCAGCAGCAGACCGGGGAACCACCGCTGGGCCGGTTCCCAGCCATCGGCGATCACGTTCTCCACGGGACCCGCCCACACGAGACCGGCAAGCACCCCGACGGGCACGGAGCGAGCGATGGCCCCGACCGCAGTGCCGAGGATCACGGGCGCTCCGCCCGCTCTGCGTCGATGTTCAGCGTCGCCATCACGACGACGAACGTCAAGGCTGCGGCGATCGCGACGTCGAACGGCCAGCCGCGGCGCGGCGCGGCGGGGGCGACGCCGTGAGCCATCGACATGATGCGATGGTACGCAGCGCGTCCGAGCCACGTCGTCGGCGCGTCGTTGAGATCGGCACTACGTCACGTGTCGAGCTGCGGTGCTCGATCGCGCAACCGGGACCGCTGCGGTGTCGTGCAGCGCTACCGTTGTGGCGACATGCCGGACGTCACGCTCCTCGCCCCGCCTCACGAATGACCACCACTGACACCACCGCAACGGTGGTCATCCCCGGGCCGGAGCTCATGGCCGCACTCGTCGGTCCCCGCGACGAGCACCTCCGCCAGATCGAGGCGGCGTTCCCCGAGACGACGATCAGCGTGCGTGGCAACGAGGTGTCGCTGCGCGGCGCACGGCGCGACGAGGCGAGCCGGTTGTTCCACGAGCTCATCGAGCTGCTCGAGCGCGGCCATCATCTCTCCGACACCGATCTCTCGCGCGTCATCAGCATGAACGCCGCCGACGAACACCCGAGCGAGGTGCTCAGCCACGATCTACTGCGCAGCTCGAAGGGTCGGCCCGTTCGTCCGAAGACGGCGGGGCAGAAGCGCTACGTCGACGCCATCGAGCGCAACGTCATCACGTTCGCCATCGGTCCTGCGGGCACCGGCAAGTCATGGCTCGCCGTGGCGATGGCGGTGCGGGCGCTGCAGGCCAAGTCCGTGCAGCGGATCATCCTGACCCGCCCGG
The DNA here is from genome assembly GCA_030857495.1 of Actinomycetota bacterium. Taxonomy (GTDB): domain Bacteria; phylum Actinomycetota; class Acidimicrobiia; order Acidimicrobiales; family Ilumatobacteraceae; genus JACDHN01. The sequence goes on from JALZNU010000091.1 coordinate 5,993, forward strand.
CAGTCGAGGCGGGGGAGCGGCTCGGCTTCCTCCCCGGCGACCTGATGGCGAAGATCGACCCCTACCTGCGCCCGCTCTACGACGCCCTGTACGACATGCTCGAACCCGACGCGGCGCAGCGGCTGCTCGAACGTCAGACGGTCGAGGTCGCACCGCTGGCGTTCATGCGCGGCCGCACTCTCAACAACTCGTTCATCATCCTCGACGAGGCGCAGAACACGACGCCCGAGCAGATGAAGATGTTCCTCACCCGCATCGGGTTCGGCTCGCGAGTCGTCGTGACGGGCGACGTCACCCAGATCGACGTGCCCACCGGCAAGAGCGG
>JALZNU010000482.1 GCA_030857495.1 Actinomycetota bacterium
CGCGCTGATCACCGCGATCCAGGGCTGCTGGCTCGCCGGTGCGGCGTCGATGGTGCTCCCGCTCCCGATGCGGATGGGTTCGATCGAGGTGTTCGTCGAGTCCACTCGCGCCCGCATCATCCACGGCGACGCCGCGCTGTTGCTGATCGACGACGTGCTCGCCGACTTCTACGAACCCGTCGAGGGCGACCCGCCGACGGTGCGCCTCGCCGATGTCGCCAGTGGCGCCCCGGGTGCCCCCGGCGCCGACGACTACGAGCGGCCCGACGACGATCCCGAACGACTCGTGATCCTGCAGTACACGAGTGGGTCGACGAGCGAACCGAAGGGCGTGATGATCCCCGACCGGGTGCTGCGCGCCAACATCGACGCGCTGAGCGAGGCGGCCGGGCTGCGGGAGGACGAGGTGGTCGTCTCGTGGCTGCCGCTCTACCACGACATGGGCCTCGTTGGTCTGTTGGGCACGGCGATGGTGAGCGGCGCCGACATCGTCCAGGCTGCACCCCAGGACTTCCTCGCCCACCCCGGCAACTGGATGGAATGGATCTCCCGGTGGGGTGGCACCGCGACCGCCGGGCCGAACTTCTCGTGGGTGCTCGCCGCTCGTGCCCTTGGACGCGCCGCACCGGGGCTCGACCTGTCGACGCTGTCGCTCGCGCTCAGCGGCGCCGAGCCCGTCGATCCTGACGCCGTCGAGGCGTTCGTCGCTGCGGCCGGCCGCTTCGGGTTCGACCCTGCCGGCGTGTTCCCCGCCTTCGGGATGGCCGAGCTGGCCATCGCCGGCACGTTCCCGGCACGCGGCCAGGGTCTCGTCTGCGACACGGTCGACCGCATCGTGCTCGAGCGCGATCGCGTCGCCAAGCCGATCGACGTGATCGATCGGGACGAGTACGGCGTCAGCGCTCGCCGCCTCGCGCTGCTCGGTCGACCCGTGCCGGGACTCGAGATGCGGATCGTCGAGCCGGGTACGTCTGAGCTGTTGCCCGAGCGCCACGTCGGCGAGCTCGTCATCAGGGGGACGTCGGTGACGCCCGGCTACTACCACCGCCCGGAGGCGACGGCCGAGCTGTTCCGCGACGGCTGGCTGTGCACGGGCGACCTCGCCTATCTGCTCGACGAGCAGCTCGTGCTGTGCGGCCGCATCAAGGACGTCATCATCGTCGGCGGGCGCAATGTGTTCCCCGAGGACATCGAACGCGCCGTCGGCGTCATCGACGGCGTGCGGGCGGGAAACGTGATCGCGTTCGGGATGGAGGGCTACAAGGGCAAGGAGAGCGTGGTCGTGGTCGCCGAGACGAAGCAGTCGTCCGACGACGAGGCGACGCTCGACGTGATCCGCCACGCCATCCATCACCGCACACTGCAGGTGTGCGGAATCCCGCCACGTGACGTGATCCTCGTCGGTGCGAGCACCCTGCCGAAGACGTCGTCGGGCAAGCTGCAACGCTCGCGCTGCCGGGAGCTCTACCTCGCAGAAGAGCTCGAGCTCGTCTGACGCCTCGTCAGGGCGCGATCCGGTGACATCCCCGGACTCGTCACGATGCGGTGGTTACGGTGGGTTCGATGCGAGGGCGACGAACCTCGATCAAGGTCACATCGGTGCTGGTGACGCTCGGCGCGCTGTTCGCCAGCTGCAGCGACGACGGCGCCGGCCAGTCGTCCGCGTCGCCGGACTCGACTGACAGAGCGGGCACGAGCGCCGGCGAGGAACGGAACGAGTCGAGCGCAACGAGCGCGACGACGGCGGCCACCACGAGGTCGACTCGTGCGCCCCGGACGACGACGGCGGCCACCACGAGGTCGACTCGTGCGCCCCGGACGGCTCGCCGGACGACGACGACACCACCCCCCACCACGTCCGCACCGCGCAGGCCGGCGCCACCGTCGCCGCGTGCGCTCGTCGTGCGCGAGACGTGCTCCACATTGCGGTCGGCGTCGTATCTCGCCGCGAAGCATGCCGTCACGACCGGTCGCCGTCGCTTCGCCAACAAGGGCGGCACGCGTGCCGTGGAAACCCGTCTCCGGGCCGAGTGTCCCGCGGCGTTGCTG
>JALZNU010000483.1 GCA_030857495.1 Actinomycetota bacterium
CGGTCACCGACGCCGGGGCCACGTTCGCGTCGCTCGTCGTGCCGCTCACACCCGACCAGCGCAGCGAGCTGACGAGCGACAAGGTCCGCATCGGCGTGCGACCCGACGGCTGGGTGCTCGCGTCGGCGGAATCGACGGACTCCGGCCTGCAGGCGACCGTGGAGGTCGTCGAGGAGCTCGGGACCGAGGCGTTCGTCTACGGCACGACCGACGATGCCACGCCGATCGTCACGAAGACCGAGGGGATGACGACCATCGGCCGGGGCGACATGATCTCGCTGACGCCACGCACCGAGTCGGTGCACTTGTTCGACGAGGTCACCGGCGCCCGACTGACCGCCGCCTAGCCGCGTCGCCGTCAGTCGAGGCGATCCACGCCCGACACGGGCGTGACGTCGTTCGCTCCGGCGTTCGGCTCGTTCTCGACCGGCTCGGTCTCGTCGTTGCGGTCGTCGAAGTCGACCACTGCCGGCTCGTCGTTGTCCGTCGTCGCCGGTTCTTCGGCCTCGTCGACCTCCGCCACCGTGTCCGTGTCCGTGTCCGTACCGACGAGTGCGGGGCCCCCTGCCACCAACGGTTCGGCGGAGGGACGGAGCGTCGACCAGGCGAGGTAGGCGAGGCCGGCGACGACGATGACGATCGACATCCACTGATTGAGCCGCAGCCCGGCGAACTCCTTCGCCTCGTCGATGCGCAGGCCCTCGATGAAGAAGCGTCCGACGCCGTACCCGACGACATACATCGCGAAGAGCTGCCACGGGCGCAGCTTGAACTTGCGGTCGACGAGCAGCAGCGCGCCGCACAACAGCAGGTTCCAGATGGATTCGTAGAGGAACGTCGGATGGAACGTGGTGCCGGGCGGGTAACGCTGCGTCGCAGGGAAGTTCTCCGGATCGATCTCGAGCGCCCACGGCTGCGACGTCGGCTTGCCGTACAGCTCCTGGTTGAAGTAGTTCCCCCAGCGGCCGATTGCTTGCGAGAGCGCGATCGCCGGTGCCGCGGCGTTGGCGGCGAGGCCCGCTGGGATCCCGCGACGCGTGACGAGCCACACGCCGACGAGGGTGCCGAGCAAGATCCCGCCCGGGATGCCGAGGCCGCCTTCCCAGATCTTGGGGATGTCGCCGAGGTTGTCCTCGAACTTCTCCCAGTCCGTCGCGACGTGGTACAGCCGGGCGCCGACCACGCCGGCGAGTACGGCTCCGACGGCGATGGAGCTCATGTCGTCGCGAGTGCCGATGCCCTTCTCCTCGAAGCGGCGTCCTGCCAGCCAGACCCCGACGATGACGCCGAGGGCGATGCACAACCCGTACGCCGTGAGCTCCAGCGGGCCGAGGCTGATCGTGCCGCTCGACGGGCTGGGAATGCTGGCGAACATCATCGGCCCACGAGGCTACGGCGTGTCATGTGATGTACACCGCCGAGTGGCCGCGTCACGCAGTGACGCGATCGGCGAACGCCACCGATTCCGTGAAGATGAGGTCCTTGTCGTAGTCCTGCGTGGCCACGTGGTAGCTGCGCTCGAGCCACGTGTGCTCTACGTCGCCGCCGTACGTCGCGGCGAGGTGCTCGCTGTCGGTGGGCGCCACGACGTGGTCCTGGTGTGACGTGAATAGCCGCAGCGGCATCATCAGCTCGCCGTAGCGCGAGCTCATCGGCGTCAGCGCATCGTCGACGAACGAGAGCAGTGGCGCCAGCGGCGTCGCCTCGTACGCGGTCTCGGTCTGGTCGGGATCGGCGATGTCGCCGCCGAGCGCCGGCATCGTGGCGTCGCCGCCGGCGTGCATCTCGCGCACCATCTCGACGACGTCGGCCGCGAGTGGCGACGCCGCGGGGTTGACGCAGATCAGTCCCTTCACCTCCGGGTGGGCGAGACCGGTGGCGAGCGTCAGCGTGCCGCCCATGCTGAGACCCGCCACGACCACTCCGCCGGCCGAACGTGCGGCGAGGCGCTGGTACGCCGACTCGACCTCGGCGACCCAGTCGGCCCAGCGCGTGGTCAGCATGTCCTCCACCGTGGTGCCGTGTCCCGGCAGTCGCGGCAGCTC
>JALZNU010000484.1 GCA_030857495.1 Actinomycetota bacterium
GGACCGCTCGACGACGACCGCGACACCGCCGCGCACGGCAAGGAGAAGGTGGTCGAGCGCAGCATCACGGTGGAGACCACGCTCTGGGCGGGGGTCGCCGTGTACTTCGCCGTCATCGGCGCGATCTACATCGCCGTGAAGGGTGACCCGGCCGGCATCAGCCTGTTGCTGCTGGCGACGGGACTCGGCGGGCTCGTCGCGGGATGGTTGTGGGACTTCCGCCGTCGCCATCCTGAGCCGCGGCCGCAGGATCGCCTCGACGCCGACGCCGGCGACGAGACCGGCGTCGTCGGGATCTATCCGACCGCCAGCGTGCGGCCACTGGCGCTGGCGGCGGGGATGAGCGCGATCGCGCTGGGGGTTGCGCTCGGGTCGTGGATGACCATCTCCGGGCTCGCCATCGTGGCGTCGCAGGTCGCCCTGCTCGTGAGAGACGCCGACCGATGACGGTCCTCGCCCACTCGGACTACGACCACGTCACGTTCGTCGCCATCGCGGTCGTCCTCGTCGCCGGTTTCGGCGCCGTCTGGTGGCGCGACACTGCCCGGTCGCTCGTGCGGTTCGGCTGCTGGACGATCGCAGTCGTGCTCGTGCTGCTCGCCAGCAGCCCGCGCTTCGAAGAGGTCGCCGAACGCAGCTTCACCGGCCACATGGTGCAGCACCTGCTCGTCATCATCGGCGCTGCGCCGCTGTTCGTGGTCGCTCGACCGGTGCACACCTTGCTCGCCGCCGGTGTCATCCGGACGACGCCGCTCGGACGGCGGGTCGGTGCGGCATGGCACCGGAGTGCTCCGCTCGTCGCGCCGGTCCTGTTCCTCGGCGTCCTCTTCGCCACGCACCTCACCGCGATCTACGACGACGCCCTCGGCAACCGCTGGCTGCACGAAGCCGAGCATGCCGGCTACCTGCTCGGCAGCGTGGCGGTGTGGTCGGCCGTCCTCGCGACACGCAAGGCGAACGCGCCGGCGCGGATTGCAGCGGTGTTCGGCATCATCGCCGGGAGTGCGCTGCTGGCCGTGATCCTGATGACGGCGAAGGTTCCGCTCGTCCCGACGTACGCCGCTCGCCTGGGCGATGCCGGGGCGGTCGACGACCAACGCGCTGCCGCCGCGCTGATGTGGGTCAGTGGGATGGCGACGACGTTGCCGCTGATGGTCGCCAGCGTGTGGCGCTGGGCGGCCACCGAGGACCGCATCGCCCGCCGTCACGAAGCGCTGCTCGACGGCACGCTCGACTCCGGCCGTTGAACGGACGTACCGCCCAGGGCCAACGCCTGTGTCACCAATTTCCGCCAGTGTCGCGTGAAACCGCTGACGCGCGATGGGTGGTGAGGCGTCGCTGGAGCGATTCCTTGACGGCGGGCCAGCGGTCGACCGTCACGGCGAACAGCACGGTGTCGCGCACGGTGCCGTCAGTGCGCCGCTGGTAGCGCGACAGGGTGCCCTCGTACGTCGCCCCGAGACGGGCGATCGCTCGCTGCGAGCGGTGGTTGCGGATGTCGGTCTTGAGCTGCACGCGTCCCCACCCGAGCTCCTCGAACGCGACGGTCATCAGGGCGAGCTTGCATGCCGGGTTCACCTCGCTGCCCCACACGCTGCGGCGAGAGAGCGTGGCGCCGATCTCGCCCCTGGCGTCATGGGGCACGACGTCGAGGAACGAGGTCGTCCCCACCACGGCACCCTCGTCGAGACCCCCGACCGGTCGGCGAAGGCGCACCACCCACGGGCACCAACCCGGGAGCTGGGTGCGCTGGCGCAGGAGCGCTCGCATGCCGTCGGCGTCGGTGGGTCGTCCGGCAACGTGAGCCCACACCTCGTCGTCATCGATGGCGGAGAACAGAGGCGGACCGTCGACGTCGGGGTCGGCGACGGTCAGCTCGACGGCGTCACCGACAAGACGCGTCCCGGGCGTGATCGGCCAACGCTCGGACGCGACCGTCGGGAATGGCTCGTCGTCGGACCTCGGATCGAGTCGCACGATCATGCGAGGTTCGTCCACGTCCGCCACGCGAGACATCTGCACGTGGCCACGCTCGCGCC
>JALZNU010000092.1 GCA_030857495.1 Actinomycetota bacterium
GCAACGCCTCGGCGTACATCCTCGCACTCGACGACGCCTACGGCACCGGCCTCGCCGACGCCGTGGAGGCGACGTTGACCGAGGGCGGAGTCGAAGTCGTCGACAAGGTCATCTACGACCCGAAGGCAGCGAGCTTCGACAGCGAGGTCGGTGCGATCGCCAGCGCCGATCCTGACGCCATCGTGCTCATCACGTTCGACGAGGGCAGCCGCATCCTGCGGGCCATGGACGAGCGTGGCATCGGCCCGACGGCGAAGGCCGTCTACGGCGTCGACGGCAACATGGGCAACGCACTCGGCACGAACTTCGAAGGCGGCACCTGATCACCTGATCAGCTGCCGTCGCCGGCATTCGAGCCGACGAACCAGAGGGAGGGCCCCCGGCAACCCGGGGGCCCTCCCTCGCGCCCGGCAGTCAGCAGTGAACGTACCGGACACAGGCGGCGAGGGAAGCGCCAGCGACGAGCCGCACGCGGCGCGAGGAGAAAGCGAAGCGGACGACTTCGACAGCCTGCGCACGCCAGCATCACGGGAAGCGCCAGCGACGACCCGGACACAGGCGACGAGGGAAGCGCCAGCGACGAGTCGCACGCGGCGCGAGGAGAAAGCGAGCGAAGCGAACGGACGACGAGCCCGCTAGCAAAACGGCTGAAGGCTCCCGAGGATCGTCGGGTAGAACTCGGCGACGGTGGGATGGATCGGGAGCATCTCGGCGAGGACGTGGTACGAGGCATCGGCATGCATCAGGGCACTGACGATCTGCACGATCTCGTCGCCGGAGATGCCGAGCACCGATGCACCGAGGAACCGTTCGGTATCGGTGTCGACGAGGACGCTGATGTGCCCGTCGGTCTCGCCGTCGAGCGCAGCTCGCGTCACGTCGGACATCGGGATCGTCGCCTTGCTCACGCTCCGTCCCGACTCTCTCGCCTCGCGCTCGGTCATGCCGACCCGTCCAAGCGGCGGATCGGTGAACACCGCGTACGTCGGGATGCGGTCGTCCGCCGAGCGCTGCCCACCCTCGAGGTGATCGACAAGGATCTCGTAGTCCTGGTACGACGTGTGCGTGAACGCGCCGCGGGCGTTGATGTCGCCGAGCGCCCAGATGCCCTCGACGGCGGTGCGGAACACACCGTCGGTGGACACGAACCCACGGTCGTCGGTCTGCAGCCCGACCCGGTCGAGGTCGAGGCGATCGGTGTTCGGGGTTCGCCCGATCGCGACGAGGAGGTGCGAGCCGTCGATCGGGTCGCCGCCGGCGATGTGGACACGCACACCGTCGCCGAGCGCCTCGATCCGCTCGACCGTCGTCGAGGTCCGGAACTCGATGCCCTCGGCGGTCAGGAAGCGGGCGATCTCGGCGGCAACGTCGGCGTCCTCGCGTGCCGCGATCCGCTCGCCGCGCTCCACGATCGTGACCGAGCTCCCGAAGCGGGCGAAGAGCTGCCCGAGCTCGAGGCCGATGTAGCTGCCGCCGAGGATCACGAGATGGTCCGGGAGCGCCTCGAGGTGCAGGACGCGGTCGTTGTCGAGCCACTGGACATCGTCGAGACCGGGGATCGGCGGCTTCGTGGCACGGGTGCCGACGTTGAGGAACACGTCGCCGCCAGTCAACAAGCGATCCCCGACGGCGATCTCGAACGAGGAACCGGAGCGACCGGTGAACCTCGCCTCGCCGTACAGCATCGTCAACCCGTCGGTGTGCGCGAGGGACTCGGCGTACCCGTCGACCCATCCGTCGATGAGCGCGTCCTTACGGGCCATCACAGCGGTGAAGTCGACCGTGACCTCACCCGTGCGTACGCCGTGGCGCCCGGCTGTCCGTGCGAGGTGCGCGACCCTCGCCGACGCCCGCAACGCCTTGGTCGGGCGGCAGCCCCGGTTCAGGCATGTCCCACCCACCTTGTCGGCCTCGACCAAGGCGACTCTTCTGCCGGAGTGCACCAGCTGGTTGGCGATGCCGGGGCCGGCTTGGCCCGCCCCGATCACGATGGCGTCGAACGAGACGGCCTCGACGGCGGCGGAGTTGGTCTGGCTCACGGTCAGGCTCCTTCGGGTGGTTGACACGCGTCGGCGATCGCTGCGGCAAGGCTCAGCACTCGTTCGGTCCCGTCGTCGGCGCCCTTCTCGAAGTCGTCTCCGGCCGTCGCCATCGTGTTGGTGACGTGGGCGACGCAGACAACGTCTCGACGTCGCGCGACGGCATAGGCGTAGAGGGCGGCGGCCTCCATCTCGACAGCGTGGATGCCGGCTTCCCGTGCACGTTCGATCGCCGACCAGGTTTCGCGGAATGGTGCGTCGGTCGTCCACGACACACCACGGTGGACGGGCTCATCGAGGTGCTCGAACGCTGCGACCAGGGCGACATCGAGATGTCGCTGGAGCTCGCTCCATGAGGACCTCGGCAAGTACCGGTGACTGGTTCCCTCGTCCCGCCACGCACGTTCGATGAGAACGAAGTACGGCGGCTCGCCGAGCGGCGTGATCGAACCGGCTGAGGTCACCGATACGACCAGGGAGCAGCCGGACGCTCCGAGCTCCTCGGCCACGAGCACCGCGTATGGGGCTCCGACCGCGCAGGGCACGATGCCGAGTTCTCGCCCACCGATTTCGGTGACCCAGAGCTCGGAGTGGTAGCAAGCCCAGTCTTCGTGTCGCGTCGCGCGACCGCGGCGTCGCAGGTGGCGTACCACATCGCCGTCGGGATCGAGGAGGCATACATCAGGCACGGGTGTGCTGCCGAGGTTGCGCTGCCGGCGCGCCTCCCGCAGCAGGTTCTCGACGACGAACGCCGACGGCTCGGCGTGATCCGTTGCTGCGAACAGCGGTGGAAGATCGGTCGCTGGTGTGGCGTCGCGGTCGGCGGCATCAGCGCCCCGGCGCGACCACTTGTCCGGAACTGCCATGGGATCAGATCGTGACGTGCACGATGATCTACGGGCGACCACCGCGGGGTACAGCTAGCCGCCGGTGGCACGGGCCAGCGTGCCGAGGTAGAGTTCGATCACGTTGGAGTCGTGCAACAGCTCGCGTCCCCGGCCGGTGTAGGCGTTCTTGCCCTGGTCGAGCACGTAGCCGCGATCGCACACCTGCAGGCAGCGGCGGGCGTTCTGCTCGACCATCAGGATCGCCACGCCCGTGCGGTTGATCTGCTTGCACTGGATGAAGACCTCGTCCTGCAGCGCGGGCGCAAGCCCTGCCGACGGCTCGTCGAGCAGCAGCAGTCGAGGTTCGAGCATCAGCGCGCGGCTCATCGCCACCATCTGGCGCTCGCCGCCCGACAGCGATCCGGCCTTCAGGTTGGCGCGATCGCGCAGCCGCGGGAACAGCTCGGTGACGTGCCCGAAGCGCTGCTTGAACGTTTTGGGTCGCAGGTAGCAGCCCATCTCGAGGTTTTCGCTCACCGTCAGCGACGGGAACACGTTGTTGGACTGCGGGACGTAGCCGACGCCCATCTCGACGAGCTTGTACGACGGCGTGCCGATGATGTTGCGGTCGTTGTACTCGATGGTGCCCTCACGCACCCGGCACTGGCCGAGGACGGCCTTGAGCAGCGTCGACTTGCCGGCGCCGTTGGGGCCGATGATCCCGACGAACTCACCCTCGCTGACGACGAGATCGCAGCCGTTGAGGATGTTCACACCCGGGATGTAGCCGGCGTGCAACCCGACGACATCGAGCACGGATGCGTCGGCACCGCGCTCGGTGGGATCATCGCTCATCTTCGTCCTCCGTCGAACGCCTGGCGCCGTCCTTGCGATCGGCGAAGATGAACGGCTGGTCGTCGCCTGCGATGACGCCACCTTCCAGCGTGAGGCCGGCGTCGAGGGCCTCGCCGAACCCGTCGTCGATCTCGCCCTCTTCGAGCAGCGACTGTCCCTGATGGGCGCCGAGGTAGGCGTCGATGACCGCCGGGTTGGCGGCGATGTCGTCAGGGCGACCCTCGGCGATCACGCGACCCTCGGCCATCACGACCACCCAGTCGGAGATGTCGTGCACCATGTCCATGTCGTGCTCGACGAACAGCACGGTCATGCCGTCGTCGCGCAGCTCGCGGATGTGACTGTTGATCACCTGCTTCAATGCCGGGTTGACGCCCGCCATGGGCTCGTCGAGCATGATCAGCTTCGGGTCGGTCATCAACGCCCGAGCCATCTCGAGCAGCTTGCGCTGACCACCCGACAGGCTGCCGGCGTACTCGTCGCGCATGTGGGCGAGGTTGAAGCGTCCCAGCAGCTCCTCGGCCCGTTCGGTGATGGCCTGCTCCTGCGAGCGCCACATGAACGGCATCAGCCCGGTGTACCAGCGCTCACCGATCTGGTTCTTCGCGCCGAGCCGCATGTTCTCGATGACCGTCATCTTGGCGAGACTCTTCGTCAGCTGGAACGTGCGCACCATCCCGCGTGACGCCATGCGGTAGGGCTTGACGCCCCGCATCGAATCACCGTTGAACGTCCAGTTCCCGGACTGTGGCTGATCGAACGCCGTCATGACGTTGAAGAACGTCGTCTTGCCGGCGCCGTTGGGTCCGATCAGGGCGGTGATCGAGTGCCGCTGCACCTCGATGTGATCGACGTCGACGGCGACGACGCCGCCGTAGTGCCGGTGCACGTCGTCAGCGACGAGGATCGGATCAGGCTTCGTCGCACCCGGTTCGGGTGAAAGACCCTCGAGCCAATCGGTCGCTTCGGTGGTACTCATTGCATGGCGTCCTTAACGGGAATCGATGGCCATCTCTTTGCGGTTCCCGAACAAACCCTGTGGTCGGTACACCATCAGCAAGATCAACAACATGCCGATCAGGATCTGGTTCGTCGGACCCACCTGGGTCGTGTCCAGGATGCGGAGATTGAACAGTGTGATCCCCTCTCGACCGACGGCTTCACGCAGGAACACGTCGGCGAACTGGAACACCGCCCAGAAGATCATCGGTCCGACGATCGAGCCGGTGACGGTGGCGAGGCCACCGAGCACGAGTGCGGTCAGGATGAAGAACGTGACGTCGCGGCTGTAGTTGTCGGGCTGCACGGATCCTCGGTCGAGCGCCAGCATGAAGCCGGCGAACGTGCCGATGAGACCGCCGATGATGAGCGCCGACATCTTGTAGCCGAAGACGTTCTTGCCGAGGCTGGCGACGGCGGTCTCGTCTTCCCTGATGCCCTTCAGCACGCGGCCCCAAGGACTGCGCATGAGCATGTAGACGAAGGAACCGAGGATCAGCACGAGTGCCCAGCCGACGATCAGTGCCCAGAGCTGGCGGCCGGTGAACTCGACGTTGATCGTCCAGTCGACACCGGGGATCGTCAACGACGGGCCGTAGTCGCGCTGCTGCGGGTTGAGCTTGAACAGCTGCACCTGGTCGAAGATCCGCCAGTCGACCGAGCCGAGACGCTGGAACGGTCCGCCGAAGTTGTTGATGCCGTCCGATCCATTGAAGTACTCGTTGAACCGCACGGACCGCACCACGAGTCGCACGATCTCGGCCGCCGCGATGGTGACGATGGCGAGGTAGTCGGCGCGCAGGCGCAGGGTCGGCACGCCGAGCAGCAGGGCGAGGACGAGCGAGAAGCCGAGTCCGATGAGCACGCCCCACCACATGTTGATCTGGAAGTAGTGGGCCGTCATACCGAGCCCGTAAGCGCCGCAGGCCATGAACGCCGCCTGCCCGAAGTTGAGCAGCCCGGCATATCCGAACTGCACGTTGAGACCGATCGCGGCGAGCGCGAAGTACACGGCGTTGATGCCGATGAGCGCCTTGATCGTGTTCTCGATGATCCCGATCCAGTTCATCGTTCTCGCTCCTCCGTCAAGCGCATCAACCGACCCTCTCCGCTCGTCCGAACACCATCGGGGGCTGCGCCCCCGAACCCCATCGGCGTCCGGCTCCCTGGCGGTCGCACGGCCGCTCGGACGAGCTACTCGATGAGCGCATCAACCGACCCTCTCCGCTCGTCCGAGGATCCCCTGGGGTCGCACGAGGAGCACGAGGATCAGGACGATGAGCGCCGGTGCGTTCTTCAGCTCGGACGGCACGACGAACGTCGCCAGCTCGACGAAGAGCCCGACGATGAACCCGCCGAGGAGTGCGCCGAACGCCGAACCGAGCCCGCCGAGCGTGATGCCGGCGAACATGACGAACAGCAACTGGGCGCCCATCTCGAAGCTCACCTGCTCATCGAGGCCGTTGAAGATGCCACCGAGCGCTGCGAGGGCCCCGCCTGCAAACCACACGACGCGGATGATGCGCTCGCTGTTGATACCCGTCGCCGAGGCGAGCGGGAG
>JALZNU010000485.1 GCA_030857495.1 Actinomycetota bacterium
GCCTTCGACGTGTACGGCGCCTGACGCCATCCGTGGAGCTCCGCCTCGGCCTGCTCCATGTCGAGGTTGGCGCCCTTCACGATCCGCACCTTGACCCGGCCTCCGGCGCGCCCGTACCTCGCCGTCGCCCAGTCGCCGAGCCGTTCCAGTGCGTCGTGCGAGTCGGGGACGTAGGCCTGCAGCACGATGCCGGCGTCGAGCGCGCCGAACTCGGGCTCGTCGAGCACCTGCGTGAACGCTGCGACGGTCAGCTCGAGGTCGCCGTACTCCTCCATGTCGAGGTTCACGAACGTCGGCGGGGACGACCTCGTCGCCGCCCGGTAGAGCGTGCGGAGGCGGGCGGCGATGCGCTCGACGCTCTCCTCGAAGGCGTACGCGTCGAGGTTGGCGACGATCGCCGACAGCTTGACCGAGAGGTAATCGACGTCGTCCCTGGCGATGCGAGCGAGCAACGCCGCTGTGCGTCGCTCGGCTTCCGTGTCCGACAGGATCGCCTCTCCGAGCAGGTTGATGTTGAGGCGCACACCCTCCTCGTGACGGCGGCGGACGTGACGGGCGAACGCAGGGTCTTCGGCCGGCAACACGACGCCGCCGGCCTCGGCCAGGATCCGCCTGATCGCGAGTGGCATGACGATGCCCGGTACAGCTCGTGCGACCCGCGATCCGACGGCGAGCATCGTGCTGTCGATCGGTCCGAGGGCGTCCGGCACGCCGTGCATCCGCACGAGGTCAGCGAACCGCTCGGCGGCGCGCCTACGGCCGTCGATGCGCAGAACCTGGTCGGTGAGGGCCAGTGTGAGTTCCCGACCCGCCTCGTCGTCGACCAGGCGGCCGAGGCGAAGCCGTCGCCGGCGCTCGCTACCCGACTCCTCGGACTGGCTCTCGCGCAGCAGGCCGGCGGCGACCTCGATCGCTCGTTCCACCAGCGCGTCTCGCGCCACGTCGGTCTCGGTCACGGCCACCATCGAACCACAGTGCGTTTCCTAACCTGTCGCACGTGTCCGTCGCCCAACTCGTGGCGGTGGCTGCGGTCGTCGCGTTGGCTGCCACCGTGCAGCTCACCGCAGGTTTCGGGTTCGGCCTCGCGGCCGTGCCCGGGCTCGCGGTGATCGTCGGGGCCCACGACGCCGTGGTCGTCGCACTCGCGCTGGCGACCATCACGAACGCCTACCAGGCGTGGACGGGCCGCACGTCGACGGTCCGCCCGATCTGCACGAGGATGTTGGTGGGTGCCGCCGCCGGTCTCCCGGTCGGGTTGGCGGTTTTCGTCGCTGTCGACGAGCGCTGGTTGAAGGCAGTGATCGGCGTCGCTGTCCTTGCCGCCGTGGCGATCATCGCCCGTGGGATCGACCTTCGTGCCGCGGGCCCGACGCTCGATGTCGGAAGTGGGGTGCTCGCCGGGGCGATGACGACGTCGACGGGGATCAACGGTCCGCCGCTCGTGTTCGTCCTGCAGGCACGGCACCTGTCGCCCGAGCAGTTCCGCTCGACGATCACGACCGTGTTCTTCACGCTCGACATCGCCAGCGTCGTGCTGTTCGCCCTGAGTGGCGACATCACCCGATCCGTCCTCGTCGCGATCCTCGTCGCGCTGCCCGGTCAGCTCGCCGGGGCGACGCTCGGCAACCGGCTGCGACGCCATGTCGACGCCCGGCGCTTCCGGCTGCTCGTGCTCATCCTGCTGTCGATCGCCGGGGCGATCGCGCTCGTTTCCGCCGCGGCCGGGTGACGGCGCTGTCAGCCCGCCATCTCCTACATTTCGCTCGTGCGTCTCAGCGTGGTGCTCGGCGAGTGGCTCAACCGCCCGATCTCGGCCGACATCGACGTCGCCGTCATGGCCGACCGCGCCGGCTACCCGGAGGTGTGGGTCGGCGAGATGGCGAAGCTCGATGCTCCCGTGGCGGCGGCAGTTATCGCCTCGAACACCGAGCGCATCGAGCTCTGCCTCGGTCCGCTCGCGGTCACGGTGCGCAGCAGCGTGCAGATCGCCCTCGCCGCGTCGACCGTTGCAGCGACGACGCGACGTCCGGTGC
>JALZNU010000093.1 GCA_030857495.1 Actinomycetota bacterium
TGCGTCAGCCGCTCGAAGAGGGCGTCGTGCGTGTCGCCCGTGCCAATCTGCGAGCCACGTTGCCAGCACGGTTCCTGCTCGTAGGCGCCACCAACCCGTGCCCGTGCGGTTGGTCCGAGCCGGGCGGGTGTGCCTGCCGGACACACGAGCGCGATCGCTACCTGCGGCGTCTCTCGGGTCCGCTGCTCGACCGCTTCGACCTGCGCGTACCCGTACAGTTCGCCGGCGCCGACGATCTCCTCGGCGGCGCAACAGCGTGCGCGAACGAGCCGAGCGCGGTCGTTGCCCGGCGCGTCGTCGAGGCGCGCCGGCGGGCAACGCATCGGCAGGGCTGTCTCAATGCCGAGCTGACCGCGGCACGACTCGACGAGGCGGCGCCGATCGATGCGCCGGCGCGAGCGGTGCTGCGCGACGAGATCGACCGTGGGCGCCTCACCGGGCGCGGTTACCACCGCGTCCGGCGAGTCGCACGCACCATCGGCGACCTCTTGCCGTCGCCGTCCGACGTGCTCGGCGTCGACGTCATCGAGGCCGCGCTGCAGTTCCGAGCACGGCTCGCAAATGCCGCTCCCGGCAGGGTCGCATGAGTCACCACGCCGTGCCCGCGGACGTCGCCGCGTGCGGCGACCTCGACGAGGATGCCCTGCGAACGGGCCAGCTCGCAGCGCTGTCCTCGCTCGAAGGGCTCGGTCAGCGCCGCCTCGGCGCATTACTGGTACGACACCGACCCGACGAACTCGTGCGCTGCATCGCCGACGGCACGATCGCGCTCCACCACGATGGCTGGAGGATGGCCCGCAGCGACGTGGCGCGCTGGCGCGCCGAGCTCGGCGACGACGTCGTGACCACCTGGGCGCAGTGCTGTCGCAGTCTCGGCGTCCGTGCGGTCACGCCCGACGACGACGAGTTCCCGCGTGCCGTACGACTCGACGAGCGCCCGCCGCCAGTGTTGTTCGTCAACGGCGCGATGCCGCCCGAGTCGATGCGACACGCCGCCATCGTCGGCACCCGCAACGCCACGTCGCGAGGTCGTGAGTTCGCTCGGCAGCTCGGGCGCGAGCTCGCCACGTCGGGTGTCGTGGTTGTGTCCGGTCTCGCTCGCGGCATCGACGCTGCGGCGCACCTTGGCGCCCTCGACGCGCCAGACGTGCCGCTCGTCGGCGTCATCGGCAACGGTCACGGCGCGCCGTACCCGCGCCAGAACGCGGCACTGTGGGACGAGGTCGCCGCGCGAGGAGCCGTGCTCGGGGAGTGGCCACCGGGCACGCCGCCCGATGCCTTCCGGTTCCCGCTGCGCAACCGCATCGTTGCGGCGTTGGCCGAGGTCGTCATCGTGGTCGAGAGCCGCGAGACCGGCGGCAGCCTCATCACGGCGCTCGCTGCTGCCGAACGCGGCCTGACCGTGATGGCCGTCCCCGGCGATCCCCGTGCCCGGTCGTCACGCGGCACCAACGAGCTCATTCGCGACGGTGCCGTGCCGGTGACGTCCACCGACGACGTCCTCGCCGCGATGAGCCTCTGCGCTCGGCCGGGTCGCATCCGTTCGGTCGATCCGCGGCCTCGCCCGCGCGGCGTCGAGGCCGACGTGTTCGAGCGCGTCCGTGCAGTCCCCTGCACACTCGATCAGCTCGTCACCGAGCTCGGCATCAACATCTCGGGCGCGGCCATGGCCGTCGCCCGTCTCGAGCGGACGGGCTGGGTGCGCGAGCTCGATGGTTGGTTCGAGGTCGTCGCCGATCACCGGGAGCCGGCCCAGTGAGCGAGCGAAGCGAGCGAACCATCGTTGCGGTGCGCCGCTGCGCGGCAGCGGATCGCTCACTCGTGTCGTGGGCGGGCGACTACGACAAGTGCGTCGAACAGCTCGATGGTGCACGAGTGAGCGAATACCCTCGCCGGCATGGTCGCGAACGCGTCTCACAGGGACGAGGCCGAGCCGCCGCGCTCGCCACAGTGCTCGATCGCCTGGCGACTCGACGACTTCGTCAAATCGTTGACGTCGCTGTCTGCCAACTCCGTGAGCGCCTACGAGAGCGACGTGCGGCTGTTCGCCGAGTACGTGGGCCGCGCCGGGGTGGACGATCCCCGCAGCGTGCGACGTCAGCATGTGCGCCGCTACCTCGCCTTCATGGCGACGCGCCACTACGCCCGGCGCTCGATGGCGCGCAAGATCGCCTCGCTGCGCCGCTACTTCGCGTGGGCGCTCGTGGCGCAGGCGATCGACGGCGATCCGACGGTCGGCGTCCAGGTGTCGGCCGACAACGGACGGCTGCCACGAGTGCTCGACCAGCGAGAGTTGTCGTCGCTGCTCGACGGCGCCTCCGACGACGCAGCGGACTGGCTCGTCGCCCGCGACGACGCGGTGCTGGAGGTGCTCTACGGCTCGGGACTGCGGGTCAGCGAGCTCTGTGGCCTCGATGTTCGGTCGCTCGAACTTGCCGCAGGTGCGGCGACCGTTTGGGGGAAGGGATCGAAGGAGCGTCGCGTGCCGCTCGGCGAACCGGCCATCGCTGCGCTGCGCCGCTGGCTGGGCGTGCGGGCCGAGCTGATGGCAGTCGACACGTCGCCGTCGGCTTCGGACGCCGGCGAGGCGCTGTTCGTCAATCAGCGGTGGCGCAGGCTGTCGCCTCGCGACGTGCGCCGCCTGATCGATCGCCGGGCGTCGTCGCCCACCCACCCTCATGCCCTGCGCCACAGCTTCGCCACCCACCTGCTCGACGGCGGCGCCGATCTGCGTGCGGTGCAGGAGCTGCTGGGCCATGCCGATGTCGCCACCACGCAGCGGTACACGCACGTCAGTCGCGATCGCCTGCGCAAGGCGTACCGGCAGTCGCACCCTCGCGCATGAGTCCCCGCACGCTGGATGCCGATCTCGAACGAGCGTGGGAGCGCTGGACGCGTCAGCGCGCCCTCGGCGCCCGCGAACAGTTGATCGTCCACTACAGCGCGCTCGTGAAGTTCGTCGCCGGTCGGCTCGGAGTCGGCGATCACGCCGCAATCGATGCCAACGACCTCGTCAGTGCCGGGATGCTCGGCCTCATCGATGCCGTCGAGCGGTTCGATCCTGCGCACGGTGTGCGATTCGAGACGTTTGCGACCCCACGCATCCGTGGCGCGATCTACGACGGGCTGCGTCAACTCGACTGGGTGCCGCGTTCGGTGCGGGCGAGGGCGCGCCAGATCGAGCGTGCCATCGCCGACTTCGAGGGCAGCCAGGGTCGCTCGCCGTCCGAGCCCGAGCTCGCCTCGTCCTTGGGGCTCGACGACGATCAGCTCGCGGAGTGGATCGGTTCGGTGGCATCGACGGTCGTCGGCACGCTCGACCACGCGCTCGAGGCCGGGGCCGAGCCGTCGTCGCTCGACGGCGGCGCACCCCAGCAGCCGGGTGCGCTCGTCGAGGCGCGAGAGCTGCGCACCGCGATGTTCCGTGCCCTACGCACGCTTCCCGAGCGAGAGAAGCTCGTCGTCGCCCTGTACTTCGAAGAGGGGCTCACGTTGTCCGAGATCGGTGACGTCCTCGGCGTGACGGAGAGTCGCGTGTCGCAGCTGCGCATCACGGCCGTGATGCGCCTGCGAGCGCGACTGCACGCTGGCGGGCTCGTCTGACGACAACAACCTCGACGTCCACTGGAGGAACCTGCCATGGCGGCACCGCTGTTCGGCCTGCTCGCTGCAGGCACCTGCTTGGCTGCGCCCGTCGATGCGCCCGTGACCGATCCGTTCCGCCAACCCCCGTGTGAGTGGTGTGCGGGCAATCGTGGGATCGAGTTCGGTCCGACGACCGGGCACGAGGTCATCGCCGCCGCATCGGGAACGGTGACGTTCTCGGGCAGCGTCGCCGGCACCACATATGTCGTGGTCCAGCATGCTGACGGCACACGGACGACCTACGGCATGCTGGCTCATGCCGAGGTCGGTCGTGGCGCGCACGTCGACGTCGGTGACCGGATCGCCGTCGCCGGGTCTCGGCTCCACTTCGGCTGGCGGGACGGCGATACCTACCTCGATCCGACCGACGTCCTCGGCAGGTTCCAGCGCCAAGCGAGGCTCATCCCGCTCGACGGCACCGCGCCGCGGACGGCACCGGACGGTGGTCGCTGCGTCGCCCCTGAGCCTTAGTCGCCTGCGCGGACGAGACGAGCCGTCGCCCCGTCGGCGGGGTGGAACAGCTCGACGTGGAGCTCGTCGAGCGTGATGTCCACGGGCGTCCCGATCGTCGTGTTCGTCGAGAACCACGACTGCACACGGTCGCCGGTGCGCAGTCGGAGCGGAACGACCACGGATGGTGCACGATCCCGCGCACGCCAGGATCGCTCCAGGTGGACGATGTTGGGATAGGCGCTGACCTCCTGGAGGAGCTCGCGCAGGCCCTGATCGCGGGTCGCGGCCACCTGCCGGGCAAGCGTGCCGAGCAGGTGCGTCGCCCACTCGTCGAGGTTCTCGATGTGGCGCGACATGCCGTCGGGATGGAGCGTGAGGCGGTACACGTTGAGCGGCGGACCGAGGAGGTGCTCGGCGACGCCGGCCGTGAACGCCATCGCGCCGCGATTCACCATCACCGCATTCCAGTGACGGTCGACGACGACAGCGGGGAACGGGTCGTGGGCCTCGATCAGCTGAGCCAGTGCGGCGCGCACGCTGGCGAGCGCGTCGGCGTCGAGCGAGGTCGTGGAGTAGCGCGGTGCGTAGCCGGCGGCGAGGAGCATCGAGTTGCGTTCCCGCAGGGGCACGTCGAGGTGCTCGGCGAGGGCGAGCACCAGCTCCGGCGAGGGCTTTGACTTCCCGGTCTCGACGAAACTGAGGTGGCGCGTCGAGACGCCGACGTCGATGGCGAGATCCATCTGGCTGCGACGCCGGTCGAGACGCCAGTCGCGCAGCATGGACCCCACCATCACCGTCGGCATCCGTCGCAAGCTATTCGGCTGCAGGGCCGGGTGTGCGCGCCGGCACGAAGCCGATGATGCGGTGCAACTTGCCACCGTCGTCGAGCTTGGCGACGTCGAGGCCCGCGATCGCCGGGTCCTCCCCCGGGAGGCCGAGCGCCCACTCGAAGCGGACGACGTCGTGGTGGAGGTCGACGTCGCTCGTCCGGCGCATCTCGAACCCCGGGAACTGCGCCTGCACGGCGGCGATCATCTCGCCGTAGGCCTCGAGGCCGTCGGACTCGAGCATCGGGTCGCGGTACCAGATGTCGTCGCCGAGGCTGGCGGAGCAGCGCTCGGCTCGAGCGGTGGGATCGGTCTCGTTCCACGTCGCGAGGTAGGCGTCGACGGCACTCGTCGCGACGTCGAGGCTTGTTTGGGCTTCGGGTGCGGTGTTGGTCGTGTTGGTCATGAGTCCACCATGACGGTGTCGGTGCACGATGGCGATGACCTCTGAGGTCATGCTCGTCCATGTCGAGGTCCTGCGCTGAGCCTCGGCTCCTCCGGTACACTGACTCGTCGCTCGGCAGGCGTCCGCCGGCCGGGCAGCCCATTTCCATCGAATCACTGGTATCTGCGCTCACTGCGGTCGCTCCGGCGCCGGCGCAGGTACACAACCGCAGAAAGTAGAGAGACCCATGGCTGTCATCACCATGCGGCAGATGCTCGAGGCAGGTGCCCACTTCGGCCACCAGACCCGGCGTTGGAATCCGAAGATGAAGCGCTTCATCTTCGGTGAGCGCAACGGCATCTACATCATCGACCTCGAGCAGACGCTCGGCAGGGTCGATTCCGCCTACGGGTACGTACGCGACCTCGTCGCCAGGGGCGGCACCCTGCTGTTCGTCGGCACGAAGAAGCAGGCGCAGGACCCGATCCGCAGCTACGCCGAGAAGTGCAACATGCCATTCGTCAACGAACGCTGGCTCGGCGGGATGCTCACCAACTTCGACACGATCTCCAAGCGCATCGGCAAGATGCTCGAGTACGAGCGGATGAAATCGGCAGGAGACTTCGAGCAGATGCCGAAGAAGGAAGCGCTGATGCTCAGCCGCGAGCTCGAGAAGTTGCAGCGCAACCTCGGCGGTCTCCGTGGCATGAAGGCGCGCCCCGATGCGATCTTCGTGCTCGACACGAAGAAGGAGCACATCGCGGTCACCGAGGCGAACAAGCTCGGCATCCCCGTCGTCGCGGTCGTCGACACCAACGTCGACCCCGAGCTCGTCAACTACCCGATGCCGGGCAACGACGACGCCATCCGCGCCAACACGTTGTTCGCCCGTGTCATCGCCGAGGCCGTGATCGAGGGTCGCTACGTCGCCAACCGGCGAGCGCCGGCCGCCGCCGAGCCGGCAC
>JALZNU010000486.1 GCA_030857495.1 Actinomycetota bacterium
CTCCAATCCGTACCGTCGTGGGCACCGAACCCTCGTCGGACCATCCAACAATGAAGGGGAACGGTTTGACGATGAACATCGACAAGCGGGCCGTGGATTCACTCATCGAAGAATCCCAGGACCTGCAATCCGACGCGTTGCGCGAGTCACACGACTCGCTCGACCAGCTCAGGGATATCGGAGCCTCCCGCAAGGGAAAGACTCCCGACCAGGATTCCATCCGTGAATACGAGCTCGGTCGTCGCAAGCTGCTCAAGGCCGGCGGCTTCGGCCTCGGCGTGCTTGCTTCGAGTGGGCTGATCAGCACGGCTTGGGGCCAGCGAGTCGCTGCCGAGGTACAGCGCCCGGTCAGCAAGCGGGCCGAGGTCGACGTGCAGATCTTCCAGACTGCCGTCTCCCTTGAGCTCCTCGCCATCGCCACCTACGGCGAGGCGCTCAAGCTGGACTTCATCAGCGGCAACGACGTCATCCGCACCTTTGCGGAGACGACCGCGATGCAGCACACAGAGCACGCCGAGGCGTTCGACGCCCAAGCCGTCGAGCTCGGCGGTGCGAGCCAGGACATGACGAATCCGAAGTACACGCCGATCGTCGAGGACGCCAAGCCGACCCTCACCGATCCGCTTGCCGTGGTCAAGCTGGCAGCGACGCTGGAAGAGGTCGCAGCCGACACCTACCTCGCCAACCTGTCACTGCTCACCGACCCCAACTTCCGCACGCTGATGGCCAGCGTGTTGGGCGTCGAGACGCAGCACCTCGCGACGTTGCGTGCCGTTGGTGCGCTGCTCGAAGGTGGAGTACCCGAGCTGATCGCCATTCCGACCGATCTCGCTGCGCTTCCCGCAGCGGCCGGCAGCGTGGCGTTCCCCGAACCATTCGAGAAGCCAAACTTGGCGAGCCCGCCCGAGGAGGGAGCAGTCTCATGACCACCGAACAGGAAGAGCCGATCGACGTCACGACGTCGATCGAGGAAGTCACACCCGGCGAGTCGCATCTTGCCCGTAGAGGGATCTTCGGCGTCGCCGCCGGTGGACTCGCCGCTGCGGTGTTCGCGATGCGTGGCGACGGGGACAACACAGAGACGGTGGCAGCCGGTGGCAGGGCCGCCGGTGCAGCGCCTGCATCCCGCAGGTCGCCCGCTGCCGCGCCGGCACCCCGCCGCCGCGCCGCGCCGACAGAGGGTGACCTCGCGATCGGGGCCATCGCTGCCTCGCTCGAGGTGCTCGCCGTCAACACGTACGGCGCTGCGCTCGACGCAGCCGGCTCGGGTGCCCTCGGTGAGGTGCCCCCGGCCGTTGCCGAGTACGTGACGGTCGCGAAGGCCCAACACGAAGCGCACCGCGATGCCTGGAACGGTGTCCTCACGGCGTCGGGCAAGGAAGCCGTCATGTTGGCCCCGCCCGACCTCGAGCAGACCGTCAATGACCAGTTCGCAATGGTCACGGACGTCACTGGAGCTGCAGAGCTGGCACTCACCCTCGAGGGCATCGCTTCGGCGACGTACCTCTCGGTGCTGAGCAAGCTGGAGTCGACGGATGCGATCGCCCTTGCCGGGTCGATCCAGCCGATCGACCGTCAGCACATGGCGATCCTGTTGTTCGCGCTGGGCATGTACCCCGTGCCCGAGGTGTTCGCCAACGTCGACGACGCGTACGCCGGTCCCGGTGCACCGGCGGCGATGCCCGAGACCCGCTGAACAAGCAGCAAGCACACAGAGCGCAGATCGTGAACGCCGAAACCATTCGACGTGCGCGGTCTGCGCTCTGCGTTCTCGGCGCCTCGCTGGCGATCGCGGCATGCGGCGGCGCTGGCGGCGGCGAGGCAGACGGAGGGGTGACGGGCGGCGAACCGCCCGCGATCACCACTCCCTCGGCCAGCGACGCCGGCGTCACGACCCCCGCCTCGCCTCCGGCGACGACCCGTTCGTCGTCACCCGACCGCGGTGGGTCGTCGTCGACCGCCGCCTCTTCTCGGCCACGGAAGCCGAAGCCGGCGCCGACCACGACGGTGGCGCCGACGCCGAGCAC
>JALZNU010000094.1 GCA_030857495.1 Actinomycetota bacterium
CCGATGAAGTCGACGGGCACGAGCCGCGTGCCCTGGTGGAGCAGTTGGTAGAACGCGTGCTGCCCATTCGTGCCGGGCTCGCCCCACACGATGGGGCCGGTCGCGGTGGTGACCCTCGTCCCGTCGAGCCGCACCGACTTGCCGTTCGACTCCATGTCGAGCTGCTGAAGGTAGGCGGGGAACCGTGCCAGCTCCTGCGCGTACGGCAGCACCGCCTTCGTCTCGGCGCCGAGCACGTTGTTGTTCCACAGCCCGACGAGGCCCATCACGACCGGCAGGTTGGCGTCGAGCGGCGCGGTGGCGAAGTGCTCGTCCATCGCCCTGAACCCGGCGAGCATCTCCTCGAAGCGGTCGGGCCCGATGGCGATCATGAGCGACAGCCCGATGGCGGAGTCGAGCGAATAGCGGCCGCCGACCCAGTCCCAGAACCCGAACATGTTGTCGGTGTCGATCCCGAACGCCGACACCTTCTCGGCGTTCGTGCTGACAGCGACGAAGTGAGACTCGACAGCGGCTTCGCCGAGCGCAGCGACGAGCCAGCGGCGGCACGTCGTCGCGTTCGTGAGCGTCTCGATCGTGCCGAACGTCTTCGAGGCGACGACGAACAGCGTTGATCCGGGGTCGGCGTCGGCAAGGACGCCGGCCACGTCGGCGCCGTCGATGTTGGAGACGAACCGGCACCGGATCTCGGGGTGGCGATAGGCGTCGAGCGCGATCGTCGCCATCTCGGGACCGAGGTGGGAGCCACCGATACCGATGTTGACGACGGTGCGGATGCGCTCGCCCGTCTCGCCCTCCCACTCGCCGGATCGCACGCGCTCGGCGAACTCGGCCATGCGGGCGAGCACGACGTGCACCTGGTGGTCGACATCGTCGCCGTCGACGACGTGGGAGTCACCGGGCGCCGAGCGCAGTGCCGTGTGCAGCACCGCACGGTCCTCGGTGACGTTGATGTGCTCGCCCGACAGCATCGCCTCGCGCCGCCCGGCGACATCGGCTGCCTCGCCGAGCGCCACGAGCGCGTCGAACACCTCGTCGGTGATCCGCTGCTTCGAGTAGTCGACGTGAAGGTCGACGGCGTCGAGCACGTAGCGCTGGGCACGGCCGGGGTCGTCACCGAACAGGACGCGCAGGTGCGGGACGTCAGCGAGCTCGTGCAGCCGCTGCCAGGCATCGCCGAGCGCCCGGCCGTCGGGGAGGTGGTCCATCGCGCCCGACGCTAATGCGGCAGTCCCGAGGCGGCCCCTGGATCGAGGACGACCACGGTCGAGCGCTCTTCGACGAGCCCGATCGGCAGGGAGTCGTCACCCCGCAGCCAGCTTGCGACCACGTCCGCCTTCGACGCGCCGAGCACGTACACGAGTCGCCACGTCGCAGCGTTGACGACACCGGGCGTCAGCGTCATCCGCCGCCTGCCCTGGTACTCGGCCGACATCGCCACCGGGTGCGAGTCGTGCGTCACCGGATCACCAGGCGGCCACGATGCCGTGTGGCCGTCGGGACCGACTCCGAGGTGCACGACATCGAATTGCTCGGGCAGCGTCGCCGCGTACTCGTCACAGGCGATCGACAGGTCAGGCACCGTCACCGGCATCAGGTGCACGGTGGCGGCGCTGGGGAGCGCGTCGAGCTGTCCGGCGTTGCGATCGGGATCGCCGTCGGGCGCGACGCGCTCGTCGACCTGCCACAGCGACACGACGGGCCACGCGACGTCCGGCTCGCCGGCGAGCGCAGCGAACAACCCCGGCGCCGTGCTGCCGCCACTCACTGCGAGCGACACCTCCCCGCGCAAGCCGATCACCTCTCGCAACCGATCCGCCAGCCACGCCCCAGCGAACCCGGCAGCCTCCTCCACGGAACCCGCGATCCGAACGTCCATCAGCGCCTGGACACGCGTGCCGAGGAAAGCGGAGCGGACGACGAGCCCGCCAAGCGATCACGTACCGCTCGACGCGACGGCCGGGCCACGCGTGCCGAGGGAAGCGCCAGCGACCCGGTGAGGGAAGCGCCAGCGACGAGGCGGACTAGAGCGGTTAGCGAGAGCGGCATCACGGCACACGCGGCGCGAGGAGAAAGCGGAGCGGACGACGAGCCCGCCACTAGATAGTCGGCGTTTCGACGTGGCGGCCGAACACGTCGGCCAGCGTCGACATGACCTCGCCGAGCGTCGCGTACGTGCCGACGGCGTGGACCAACGTCGGCATCAGGTTGATCTCGGGGTCGGCTGCCTCGCGGGCGAGCGTCGCCAGCGCCGCGTCGACACTCGGCTGGTCGCGCTCGTGGCGCACGGCGTCGAGCCGCTTCACCTGGCGAGCCTCGTCCTCGTTGGTGATCTTGAGTAGGTCGATCGAGTCGTCGTCGTTGCCCTCCGTGAACCGGTTGACACCCACGATGACGCGCTCGCCGGCGTTGAAGCGCCGTTCGATGTCGTACGCCGAGTCGGCGATGCGACCCTGAAACCAGTTGTCCTCGATGCCCGTGATGACGCCCTCGAGCATCGAACCGTTGCCGAGGTCGTCGAGGTGGACGAACAGCTCCTCTGCCTGCCGTTCGATCTCGTCTGTGAGCTCCTCGACGAACCAGGAACCGCCGAGTGGATCGGCGACGTTGGCGACGCCCGTCTCGTAGGCGAGCACCTGCTGGGTGCGCAGCGCGATGCGGGCCGCTTTCTCGGTGGGCAGCGCCATTGCCTCGTCCATCGAGTTGGTGTGCAGCGACTGCGTCCCGCCGAGCACGCCGGCGAGCGCCTCGATCGCCGTGCGGACGATGTTGACCTCCGGCTGTTGCGCGGTGAGCGACACGCCGGCCGTCTGGGTGTGGAAGCGCAGCTGCATCGACCGCTCGAGCTGTGCCCCGTAGCGCTCCTTCATCCACCGCGCCCAGATGCGGCGCGCCGCCCGGTACTTGGCGATCTCTTCGAAGAAGTCGATGTGGGCGTTGAAGAAGAAGCTCAGTCGCGGCGCGAACGAGTCGACGGGCAGCCCCGCCTCGAGCGCCAGCTCGACGTAGGCGAACCCGTTGGCGAGCGTGAACGCCAGCTCCTCGGCCGCCGTCGAGCCCGCCTCGCGGATGTGGTAGCCCGAGATCGAGATCGAGTGCCAGCGCGGCATCTCAGCGGCGGTGAAGTCGATCGTGTCGCGTACGAGCCGCATCGACGGGCGCGGCGGGAAGACGAACTCCTTCTGCGCCTGATACTCCTTCAATATGTCGTTCTGCAGCGTCCCGCCGAGCCGGGAGCGGTGCACCCCCGCGGCCTCCGCCTGCGCGACGAACATGGCGAAGATGACGGCCGCCGGCGAGTTGATCGTCATCGACGTGGTGATCTCGCCGAGGTCGATTCCCGAGTAGAGGTCGGCCATGTCGGACAGCGAGTCGATGGCGACGCCGCAGCGCCCCACCTCGCCGAGCGCCATGGGATCGTCGGAGTCGATGCCGAGCAACGTCGGCATGTCGAACGCCGTGGAGAGCCCCGTGCCGCCCGAGCGGATGATCTCCTTGAACCGCCAGTTCGTGTCCTCGGCCGTACCGAACCCGGCGAACATCCGCATCGTCCACAGCCGCGACCGGTACATCGAGGCGTACGGCCCCCTCGTGTAGGGGTACTGGCCGGGGAAGTCACCGTCGTCGGGTCCGTAGACGGGCGCCAGCGGGACGCCCGACATCGTGACCCGTTCGGCGGGGCGGTCGGCGGGCACGGACGCGTCGTACGCCTCTTGCCATTGCTGACGCCGGTTGACCATCGGGGCACCCCCTGAGCTGGAACGATGTCACCGGTAGTCTACGGAGGGTGCGTTCGACCCCCGCGACGGAGTCAGCGCGCGGGATCCAGGCAGCGGTCGTCGCCTACGTCCTGTGGGGCCTCGTCACGCTCTACTGGAAAGAGCTCGCCTCGTTCCGCCCGTTCGAGCTCATCGGCTGGCGGCTCGTGAGCACGGTGCTCGTGATGCTCGCCGTCGTTGCCCACCAAGGCGGGCTCGGCGGGCTCTGGCGAGGGTTCGCCGACAGGTCGACGAGGTGGCGCATCGTCGTAGCCGGGATCCTGCTCACCGTCAACTGGACGAGCTACGTCTGGTCCGTCGCCAACGACCGGGTGCTCGAGACCGCCCTCGGCTACTTCATGTCGCCCCTCGGCACGATGGTGCTCGGCATCACGGTGCTGCGCGAGCGACCGACGAGGGTGCAACGGCTCGCGCTCGGCTGCGCCGTCGTCGCCGTCGTCGTGCTGACGGCGTCCTACGGGCGGGTGCCGTGGGCGGCGTTGGCGATCGCCGTGAGCTGGAGCACGTACGGGCTCGTCAAGCGGTCGATGGAGCTCGACGCCTTCCAGGGCCTCGCTGGCGAGACGCTCGTCATGGCACCGCTGGCGGTCGCGCTCGTCGCCACCGGCTGGGGACGCGCCGAGAGCCTGACGTCAACCGCCTCTGCCGGCGAATGGGCGCTCGTCGCCGGCACCGGCGTCGTCACCGCCGTGCCGCTCGTGCTGTTCGGCATCGCCGCCCGGCTCGTGCCGTTCACCATCCTCGGCGTGCTGCAGTACATCGTCCCGATCATCAACTTCGTGCTCGGCTGGGCCGTCTACGACGAGACGCTGCCCGCACCGAGGGTGGTGGGCTTCGTGCTCGTGTGGATCGCGCTCGCCGCCATTACGGTCGAGCAGGTCCACCGCCTCCGACGGACACGAGCGGTCGATCCCACACCGGAGGCGCCCGTGCCCCTCGCCCCATCGACAGGAGCTCCCACATGACCACTCGGGTCCGACACGCCGCTGTCACCGCAGGTATCGCCGGTGTCCTGTTCGTCTCCGCCTGCTCGAACGACACGGAGACGTACAAGGTGGAGACCGAGAAGTTCATCACGGACGACGCCGAGCTGAAGGAGGAGTACGACACCTCCTTCAGCGACGTGACGTGCGACGAGCCCGCGAGCATCGCTGCCGGCACGACCTACACCTGCACGGCCGTCGCCGAGGACGGGTCGACGTGGGACTTCGACGCCGAGATCGACGGTGAGAACTCGTTCGTGGTCGTCGGCACGAAGCGGGAGTGATCGGCGCCGCCGCGGGGGCGAGACGGCCATCCGCTGGCAGACTCGATACGTGAGCGGGCCTTGCGAGCGAACCATCGTCACGGTGCGCCGCTGCGTAGCAGCGAAGCAATCATTGGTGCACCGCCTGTCGTCCCTCTCATTCGTCCACACGACCATGGTGCACCAATGAGTTCGCCAATCGCGTCCACGTCTGTCCGTGCCGTCGACGACCGAGAGGCGGGCGCCACAGACGACGAGATGTTCGTCGTGCTGCCCTGGTGGCAGCGCCCGACCAACATCTTCACCCTTCTCGTGACCGTCGCGCTCGTGGCGGCGATGGTGGGATGGTTGGTCAAGGATGCGACCTCGCAGAACGACACCAGCGAGGTCGACATCGGGTTCCTGCAGGACATGCGCGTCCACCACGAGCAGGCGGTGGACATGTCGTTCATCTACCTTCAACTCCCCGACACGTCCGCCGGTCTGCGCACCGATGCCAGTGGGATCGTGCGCGGGCAGTCGCAGGAGATCGGGCGGATTATCCAGCTGCTCCGCGATGCCGACGCACCGGAAGCGGCCTTTCTCGAAGGTCCGGCGATGGTGTGGATGGGCGACGGGATGTCCACGAGCTACGACGAGATGCCCGGGATGGCGTCGACGGCCGAGCTCGACCGGCTCAGGACGGCGTCAGGGAACCAGGCGGACGAGCTGTTCGTCCGACTGATGACCGAGCACCACGAGGGAGGCATCGAGATGGCCGAGTTCGCCGCGGACAACGGCAGCAACGGAGAGGTGACGAGGTTCGCGACGGCCATCGCACGGTCGCAGCGAACCGAGATCGTCGAGCTGGGACGGCTCGACTGATGCGATCCACGTTCGGACGCCGCGTATGTTGTCAGTGACCGATCGACGTTGAGAGCAGCGACACAGAGATGGAACTGACAATCAGCCGGCGGGGACGTCGTCGCGGCGCCTTGGTCGTGATGCTCACGGTCGCGCTCGGTGTCATCGCCGCCTGCGCGCAGCCGACAGAGGTCGCCGTCGAACGCTCCCGCGATCTCGGTGACCTGCCACGACCGACGGAGACCACGACCGAGACGAGCACGGACCCGAGCACTGACCCGAGCACGGATCCGAGCACGGATCCGACCAACGCCACGACGCCACCCACGGGAACCAGCACCGACCCCACCACGCCGGGCAGCGACCCCACCGTGCCGCCGAGCACGG
>JALZNU010000487.1 GCA_030857495.1 Actinomycetota bacterium
TTGATGAAGCCACCGGAGGTGCCTGCCGTCCCGGCGACGAGTCCGGCGAGCGTCATCAAGCCGAGCGCCGTCGGCAGCCGTCGTGGCTCGTATGGCACGACGCCGCCCGGCGCCGGGTAGGCGCCGGCGAGGCGACCGACGCGCTCGCCGACATCGGCGCTGCCGAACGCCGGATCGACGGACGCCGACGACGAGGCACGGCGCAGTCCGAGCACGGCGCCGGCAGCCGCGGCGCCGGCGAGGAGGTAGGTGAGGATGCGAGGGCTGAGGGCGCCGGCGATCGTGGCGCCGGCGACGGCGCCGGTGACGGCGGCGAGCTCGGTGACGATGCCGATCCGGTGATTGACCGATCGATCGCGCAATTGCGAGGGCGCCGCCGAGATCGAGCCGGCGGCAACGCTCAGCAGCCCGAGCGGGGCGGCCTCGGCCGGCGACATCCCCAGCAGCACGAGCGCAGGGACCAGGAGCACGGCACCGCCGAGACCACCGACGGCTCCGAGGCCGGCGGCGGACATCGCCAGCAGCGCGTATTGCAACAATTCCATCGCTCAAGTCAGGTTATCCGTACAAACGGACTCTGGCAAATCCCCGTGCCGTCGACGGAGAAGCCCGGTGCTAGAAGGAGCCGATGAAGTTCGGGCGCCAGGTCGACATCGATGCGCCGGCCGAGGCGGTCTGGTCGGTGATGGCGGACCTCGCCCGCTGGCCGTCGTGGAACCGGTCGATCGACACGCTGGAGGTGGTGACGAGCGGCGCCCTCGAGCCCGGCGCGCAGGTGCACATCAAACAGCCGAAGTTCCCCGCAGTGACGTGGACGGTCACCGACGTCACGTCCGGACGCTCGTTCACGTGGGAGGCGACGTCGCCGGGCGTCCGAACGATCGCCTCGCACGTCGTGGCCGACCGCCCCGGCGGCGGTTGCTCCGTAACGCTCACGCTCGAGCAGCACGGCGTCGGCGGCATCCTCATCGGCCTCGTGTCCGCACGCCTCACCCGCCGCTACCTGTCCCTGGAAGCCACCGGCCTCAAATCCGCCTCCGAGTCCCCCTGAACGATTCTCATCGCGATCGCGCCGCAGAATTGCGGCGCGATCGGCATGAGAACCTGTCGACATGTGCCAGTCACCAAGAACTGTTCACCCGGACGGGCGCGAGGTCGGCGGGGCGACGCCGGATGATGCAGCGCTGCACGAGATCGTCGACGGCGTGTTCGCCTGGATCCAGCCCGATGGGACGTGGTGGGTCAACAACGCCGGCGCGATCCACGGCGGCGAGGGCGTCATCGTCGTCGACACCTGCGCGACAGAGCAGCGCACCGGACGCTTCCTCGCCGCCGTGGCGGCAGCGACAGGCGACGCGCCGATCCCGCTCGCGATCAACACGCACCAGCACGGCGACCACACGTACGGCAACAGCCTGCTGCCGGCGACGACGACGATCGTCGGCCACGAGCTGATGCGAGCCGGCCTGGCCGACGATCCGCTCATCGACGGTTGTCCCCCGCTGTGGTTCCCCGTGCCGGACTGGGGCAGGGTGGAGCGGCGCCTGCCCTCGGCGTCGTTCAGCGACGCGCTCACGCTGCACAGCGGCACGCGGCGGGTGGAGGTGCGCCATCCCGGGTTCACGGCACACACCACCGGCGACGTCGTCGCCTGGCTGCCCGAGGAGCGGGTGCTGTTCACCGGTGACCTGATCTTCCACGGGCTAACGCCGCTCGTGTTCATGGGCTCGGTCGACGGCGCCCGACGGGCACTCGAGTGGCTCGCCGCGTTCGGGCCTGCTCACCTCGTGCCCGGCCACGGCCCGCTCGTCACCGGCGGCGAGGTGGACGGCGTGCTCGACGACCACGATCGCTACTACCGGTTCGTCGACGGCGTCGCCCGCGCCGGTCTCGCCGCTGACTCGTCACCGCTGGAGGCGTGCCGCCGGACGGACCTCGGCGAGTTCGCGGCGTGGGCCGACAGCGAGCGGCTCGTGCTCAACGTGCACCGCGCGTACGCCGCCGCCCACGATCGTGATC
>JALZNU010000095.1 GCA_030857495.1 Actinomycetota bacterium
CTGCGTCGTCGGGGTCGGGTCGTCGATTGTCGGGAGTCGTTCAGCCCCGGGCGGACTCGGGATGCGGCAGCGGATCGTCCACGCGCCCCGGTCTCACCCGGGGAACGGAAATCGCTGCATCACCACGGCGCCCAATCTAACGGAAATGTAGTGGGAGTTCTGTGGCGAGCGCACGCCACCGGTAGTCTCGGGCGCGGCCACGCCCAGGGCATTCCCGCTCGGCGTGTCCTCCGGCACTTCCGGACACCTATGAGCGCGCCAACGGGGTCGCGCCCAGACGCAGGAGACATCTGTGAACCTTTCCCTCTTCGCAGCAGAAGGCGGCTATCAGGAGTTCGAACTCCGTGGTGGCGAGTGGGCCGTACTGCTGCTGTCCGTTGCCGCCGCGCTGCTCGCCATCGCCGTCGGCTTCTTCCTGGCGCGCAAGGTGATGGAGGCCGACGAAGGAACGCCGAAGATGAAGGAGATCGCGCTGGCGATCCAGGAGGGCGCGCTCGCCTACCTGAAACGGCAGTTCCGCACGATCGCGGTCATCCTCGTACCGCTGGCGGCGATCGTGTTCCTCACCTCGACGGCGATCCAGCGCGACAACGGCACCGAGGCGCTCTCGTTCTTCGAGTCGGGCCTGTGGCGCACGTTGGCGTTCGTCCTCGGCTGCGGTGCCTCCGGTTTCACCGGTTACATCGGCATGACGCTCGCCACCCGTGGCAACGTCCGCACGGCCGCCGCGGCTCTCACCGGCAGCTTGCCGAAGGCGCTCACCGTGGCGTTCCGCACCGGCGGCGTCGCCGGCATGTTCACCGTCGGCCTCGGCCTGCTCGGCGCCACGCTCATCATCATCCTCTTCCAGAACACGAGTTCGGCGATCCTCGTCGGCTTCGGCTTCGGTGGTTCGCTGCTCGCCCTGTTCCTGCGCGTCGGCGGCGGCATCTTCACGAAAGCCGCGGACGTCGGCGCCGACCTCGTCGGCAAGGTCGA
Organism: Actinomycetota bacterium; assembly: GCA_030857495.1. Taxonomy (GTDB): domain Bacteria; phylum Actinomycetota; class Acidimicrobiia; order Acidimicrobiales; family Ilumatobacteraceae; genus JACDHN01. The sequence continues at coordinate 979 of JALZNU010000095.1, forward strand.
GGCTGGCATCCCCGAGGACGACCCACGCAACCCCGCCACGATCGCCGACAACGTCGGCGACAACGTCGGCGACTGCGCCGGCATGGCCGCCGACCTCTTCGAGAGCTACGAGGTGACGCTCGTCGCCTCGATCATCCTCGGTGTCGCGGCCTTCGAGTCGATCGGCGCCAACCCCGCGCTCGGCCTCGTGTTCCCGCTCGCCGCCCGCGCCATCGGCGTCGTCGCCTCGATCGCCGGCGTGTTCGCCGTCAAGGCGAAGGAGGGCGAGACGAACGCGCTCAAGCCGATCAACAAGGGCTTCGCCGTCGCCGGATCGCTGACGCTCATCGGGACGCTGCTCGTCGCCCTGTTCTACGTCGGCAACGAGCAGGACAACGCCGGGTGGAAATGCTTCGGTGCCGTCGCCATCGGCCTCGTCCTCGCTCAGCTCGTCAGCAGGCTCACCGAGTACTACACCGGCACCGAGTACGGCCCGGTGAAGGAGATCGCAGAGTCAGCCGAGACCGGCCCTGCCACCGTCGTGCTGTCAGGCACGGCAAGCGGCCTGGAGAGCTCCGTCTACGCCGTCATCGCGATCGCCATCGCGATCGGCGCCTCACTCGCCCTCGGTGGCGGCAACCTCACGTTCTCGCTTTACCTCGTCGCCCTGTGCGGCATGGGCATGCTCGCCACGACCGGCGTCATCGTCTCGGAGGACACGTTCGGTCCCGTCAGTGACAACGCCGCCGGCATCGCCGAGATGTCGGGCGAGTTCCACGGCGAACCGCAGCGGATCATGGTCAGCCTCGACGCCGTCGGCAACACGACGAAGGCCGTCACCAAGGGGTTTGCCATCGGGTCGGCGGTGATCGCCGCCGTCGCGCTGTTCGCCAGCTACATCGAGACCGCCGGCGACGAGCTCGGGGCGGTCGCCGACAACCTCAAGGACGGTGTGCTGCGATTGCCCGAGTTGCAGATCAACGTCGCCGAGCCGAAGATCTTCATCGGTCTCCTGATCGGTGGCTCCGTGCCGTTCCTGTTCTCTGCGCTCGCCATCCGCGCCGTCGGGCGCACGGCGGGCACGGTCGTGCAAGAGGTGCGCCGCCAGTTCGCCGACGGCGGCATCATGGCCGGCACGAAGCGCCCCGACTACGGCCCGGTGATCGACATCTGCACCGCCGCCTCGCTGCGCGAGCTGACCACTCCGGCGCTGCTCGCCGTGCTCACACCCGTCGTCATCGGGTTCGGCATCGGGTGGCAGGCCCTCGGCGGCTTCCTCGCCGCAGTGATCCTCACCGGCCAGCTCCTCGCCAACTACCTGAGCAATGCGGGCGGGGCGTGGGACAACGCCAAGAAGTACATCGAGGACGGTCACCACGGCGGCAAGGGATCCGAGCCGCACAAGGCGGCGGTCATCGGCGACACCGTCGGCGACCCGTTCAAGGACACCGCAGGTCCGGCGCTGAACCCGCTGATCAAGGTGATGAACCTGGTCTCGCTGCTGATGCTCCCGGCGATCCTGTCGCTCGAGGTCGACGAGAGCGGATGGCGCTTCGTCATCGCCGCTGCGGCTCTCGTCGTGCTGATCGGGGCCATCGTCTACTCGTCGCGCAAGAGCGGTTCGATCGCCTCGCAGGTGTCGAGCACACCCGCCGTCGGCGCGACGACGAGCAGCACCGTTGGGCACTGATGCTCTCGGCGCTGCTCGCCATCGGACCGGAGTTCCTCAAGCCGGAGTGGTGGTTCGACATCGCCGGTGGCGCCGCGCTGCCCGTCATCACGGCGATCATCTTCGCCGAGTCCGGGCTGCTCATCGGGTTCTTCCTGCCGGGTGACTCGCTGCTGTTCTTCACCGGCTTCCTGACGTCGTCGGCGGCCAAGGAAGAGGCGCCATTCAACGAGTTCGCCGACAACATCCCTGGACTGCCGATCGTCATCGCCTGCCTCGTCGTCGCCGCCATCGTCGGCGACCAGGTCGGGTACCTGTTCGGGCGCAAGGTCGGCCCTGCGCTGTTCAATCGCCCGAGCTCGCGCTTCTTCAAGCAGGAAAACGTCGTCAAGGCGCACAACTTCTTCGAGAAGTACGGGCCGAAGTCGATCGTGCTCGCCCGCTTCGTGCCGATCGTGCGCACGTTCACGCCGATCGTCGCCGGCATCGGCGAGATGCGCTACCGCACGTTCGTCACGTTCAACGTGCTCGGCGGCTTGCTGTGGGCCGTCGGGGTCACGTCACTCGGACACTTCCTCGGCGAGATCGAGTTCATCCGCGACAACATCGAGTACGCCATCATCGTGGTGGTTCTGGTCTCGCTGCTGCCGATCGCGATCGAGTTCTACCGCGCCCGCAAGCACCGCCACCCCGGCACGCCCCTCGCCGAAGCAATCCAAGAAGTCGACGACGCCTGAATCCGGATTCTCATCGCGATTACACGCCATCCGTGGCGCCAGATCGCGATGAGAATCAGTCTGGGGGACGGCGCGGGTCCGCTGCGGTGAAGCAGAGGAGGGTGGCCGCCATCGCCACGTTCAGGGATTCGGCTCGTCCGGCGTGGGTGATGCGCACCCAGTCGTCGACGGGTGCGCCGTCGGCGAGGCCGTGCGCCTCGCTACCGACGACGATCGCGACCGGCGGACGCCAGTCGAACCCTGTGTGATCTGTGCCGGTGTGGGACGACGTCCCGACGAGGCGCAGGCCGGCGGCGCGCACCTCGTCGAGCGTGGCGACGACTACTCGCACGTGGAAGATCGCACCCGCCGACGCACGCAGCACCTTCGGGTTGTAGGCGTCGACCGTGCCGGGCGTCGTGACGACGGCGTCGAAGCCGGCCGCTTCCGCCGACCGCAGCATCGTGCCGAGGTTGCCAGGATCGTTGATACCGTCGGCGACGAGGACGAGTCCCGCAGCAGCCGGGAGCACACGATCGGCGCGCTGGCGCACCACGGCGAGGATCGGCTGCGGGGTCTCGGTCGTGGCGACCCGCTCGAGCACGCTACGCCCGAGGTGACGCACATCGATCCCGGACGGGACCAGGGCCGGGTCGGCTCGGTCATCGAGGTAGACGGTCTCGACGTCCCACCCGCCGGCGATCGCTTCTGCGAGCAGTCCCGGGCCCTCGACGACGAACGCGCCCTCGTCGACACGCGCACTGCGGCGCCCCAGGAGGCGCCGCAGTCGTTGGATCTCGGGATGCCGGAAGCCGAGCGCGTCGCCCGGCTCGCTCAGAGCGCCGCCTTGGCGGTCTCGACGAGACCGGCGAACGCCGTTGCGTCCCTGACGGCGAGATCGGCGAGGATCTTGCGGTCGACGTCGATCTCGGCTGCCTTCAGCCCGGCGATGAACCGGCTGTAGGAGATCCCGTTCTGGCGGCAGGCAGCGTTGATCCGCTGGATCCACAGCCTGCGGAACTCACCCTTGCGTGCCCTGCGGTCGCGGAACGCGTACTGCCCGCTGCGCATCACCTGCTCGTTGGCGGCCTTGAACGACCGGCTCTTGTTGCCGTAGTAGCCCTTGGCCTGCTCGAGCACCTTCTTGTGGCGTCGCTTCGTGACGACGCCGCGCTTCACACGCGCCATGTCCTTGTCCCTCTCTCGTCTCTCGGTGTGTCAGGTGCTCAGCGCTCGGCGAGCAGTCGCTTGATCTTCTTTTCGTCGCCCGAGTGCACCTCGACGATGCCGTCAAGCCGTCGTGTTCGGCGCGACGACTTCTTCTCGAACAGGTGCTGACGCATCGCCTGCTGGCGGCGCAATTTCCCGGTCCCGGTCTTGCGGAACCGCTTCGCTGCGGTCTTGCTGGTCTTCATCTTCGGCATGGTTGTCCACTTCTTCTTCACTGGCGGCCTTCGCCGCCGCATCGATCGCCTTGCGGTCGGGTGACAGCACCATCGACATGTTGCGACCCTCGAGCCGAGCCTGCGTCTCGATCTTGACGATGCCGCCGACCTGGGCGAGCACCTGGTCGAGGATCTTCGTGCCGAGCTCGGGGTGTGCCATCTCGCGACCCCTGAACTGCAGCGTCACCTTGACCTTGTGCCCGTCGCGGATGAACGACTCGAGCCGTCGTGTCTTGGTGTCGAAGTCGCCGCGGCCGATCTTGGGTCGGTACTTGACCTCTTTCACCGTGACGTTCGTCTGCTTCTTGCGCGACTCCTTGGCCTTCTGGGCTTCCTCGTACCGGAACTTTCCGTAGTCCATGATCCGGCAGACGGGAGGGTTGGCCATCGGCGCCACCTCGACGAGGTCGAGGTCGAGTCCCTTCGCCATGCGGATCGCATCGGGAACGGCGGTGATGCCGAGCTGGTCGCCGTCCGGTCCGATGAGGCGAACCTCGCGGGCGCGGATGCGGTCGTTGATGCGGTGCTGTTCGGTCTGTCGCGGTGCTATGACCGGTCACTCCTGTGCAATGGGTGTCCTTCCCTTCGTGGATGCTGCTGCTCGACGCGAAGGGGGGTGAATGCCCGTCCGGACATCCACAGAACTACCGGTTTTCCCGGACGCACGTTGCGTGGCCGGGAGGGGGTCGCCCCCACTTCGCCTCAGTTGTGTCGTCGGTAGGGTACCGCAGGTGACCGATGAATCAACGGAGATCGGCGACGCCCAGGCTGCCCTCGACGAGGCGCGAGCTCGACTGCTGGAGGTGCCCGCAGAGGTCGTGGTGACGAATCACGTGATGGGACTGTACGAGCTGGCTGCGATCCACCTCTCGGCGGCCCCGCCCAACATCGATGCCGCACGGCTGGCGATCGATGCCATCGCAGCGCTCGTCGAGGGGCTGGGTGACCGGCTCGGCGACGAGACAGCGACGATGCACGCCGCACTTGCGAACATGCGGATGGCGTTCGTCGAGGTCACCCGCAAGCACGTGGGTGCCGACATGCCGAGTACCGAAGGCGAGTCGTGACAGCCGTGCCCCGGCAGTTCGAACCGTTCCCCGAGGACTGGACGACAGCCCTCGGCGTCGTTGCCCATCCCGACGACATGGAGTACGGAGCGTCCGCGGCCGTCGCGCGGTGGACGGGATCGGGCAAGACGGTGTCGTACCTCCTCGTCACGCATGGCGAGGCTGGGATCGACGGGATGGAGCCCGCCGCGGCGTCGACCGTTCGCGATGCGGAGCAGCGTGCCGCGTGTGACGCTGTAGGCGTCGAGACCCTCGAATACCTCGATCATCCCGACGGCATGATCGAGTACGGGCTCGATCTGCGCCGCGACATCGCCCGCGCGGTACGCCGCCACCGCCCTGAGCTCGTGGTGACGTTGACGCACAGGGAGCAGTTCGCTGGTG
>JALZNU010000488.1 GCA_030857495.1 Actinomycetota bacterium
CGCCAGGACGCGGTCGTCGAGACCGCGGGCGATCGTCGCCGCAAGTGCGTCGGCGTCGCCCGCTCGGCACGCCAGCACGGTGTCGCCGTCGGCACCGGTGACCTCGCCCAGCGCGCCGCCGTCGGTGGCGACGAGCGTGGTTCCCGTGGCCATCGCTTCGATCGCGGGGAGGCTGAACCCCTCGTAAAGGCTCGGTACGACGGCGAGCTCGGCCTGCGCGTAGAGCTCGACGATGCGCTCGTCCGGCACACCGGTCACGAACTCGATGTGCTCGCTCAGCCCGAGGCGCTCGATCATGTCCATGGTCTTGCCCGGCTTCGGCTTGGAGATGATCGTGAGACTGAGATCGCGCTCGGTGCGCAGCTTGGCGAACGCTTCGATGAGGAACGAGAGGCCCTTAAGCGCCACGTCGGCGGACGCCGTGGTGACGAGGCGTCCGGGGATGCGCTCGACGTGGGGCAGGGGGCGGAACAGCTCCGGGTCGACGCCGACGGGCACGAGGTGCATGCGGTCGCGCTCGACGCCCATGTCCCTGTGGATGTCGTCGATCGAGTTCTGACTGACGACGAGGATCCGCGGCAGGCGTGAGGCGACGCGACCCTGCATTTTGACGAACGAGTACCAGCGCCCGACCGACCAACGCTTCCAACGCGTCGGCGCGTGGTCCATCTCGAGCGCACGATCCCGCGTGATCGGGTGGTGGAGGGTGGCGATCGTGGGGATCTTGTCGGCAAGGCGCAAGATCCCGTAGCCGAGGCACTGGTTGTCGTGCACGAGGTCGAACTCGCCGGCTCGCGGGCCGAGCTCGCGCAGCGCGCGTGCTGAGAACGCGAGCGGCTCGGAGAACGTGCCGGCGGAGAACTGCAACACTTCGAGCAGGTCTTCGCGGTTCTTGATCTCCCAGAACGCGGGCGCACGGCCGGGGAAGTGGTCGTTGAAGATGTCGAGGCTCGGCAGCTTCGTGAGCGTCACCCGCGGATCGAGCTCGGGGTACGGCTGTCCGCTGAACACCTCGACGTGGTGGCCGAGATCGGCCAGCGCCTTGGTGAGGTGGCGGGTGTAGATGCCCTGGCCCCCGATGTGCGGTTTGCCTCGATAGGTCAGGTAGGCGATGCGCAGCGGCCGGTCGCCGGTGGGCGAGGCGGGCGTGGCGATCGGACGGGACATGGCGATTGCAGGATATCGGTCGGTCATTGCGGAGTTACCGCCAGGTAGCCAGCGGTCACGGGTCGCGGCGTGCCCCGATTACGCCAGGATGGGGAGCGTGCGAGCAGTGGTGCAGCGGGTGACATCGGCGTCGGTCGAAGTCGCCGGTGACGTCGTCGGCGCGATCGGTCGCGGCATGGTCGTGCTCGTCGGCGTCACGCACGGCGACGAGGCCGCGCAGGCGACGAAGCTGGCGACCAAGCTCTGGAACCTGCGCATCTTCGACGACGATGACGGCGTCATGAACCACTCGCTCGCCGAACTCTCCGGCCTCGCCGACCAGTCCGGGGTGAGCAGCGCCGACACAGCGGGCGTGCTCGTCGTCAGCCAGTTCACGCTGTACGGCGACACGTCGAAGGGACGCCGGCCGAGCTGGATCGCCGCCGCCCGACCCGACGTCGCCGAGCCGCTCGTCGACGAGGTCGTGGCGCAGCTCCGTGCAGTCGGGGCGCTGGTCGAGACGGGACGGTTCCGCACGGAGATGGCGGTGAGGCTCGTCAACGACGGCCCCGTCACGGTCATCGTCGACGTCTGACCGGCTGCGCGAACGTCAGGACGTCGTCGACGGTTCGGTGACCTGAGGGCGACGGCGTGCGGCCACGTGCGACGCGACGAGGCAGAGCGCAACGACGGCGATCCAGGGCCGCTCGCCGAGACGGACGTACCAAGTGCGTCCGTCGCGCAGCTCGACTTCGGCTCGCAGCACCGTGCGCTCGCTGACGCCGCTTCGCATCAGCACGTCGCCGTCGGCGTCGATGACGGCGGTGAAACCCGTCGGTGCCGCCTGCACCACCCAACGCCCCGTCT
>JALZNU010000489.1:0-1675 GCA_030857495.1 Actinomycetota bacterium
GGCAGCGACTGGTAGAGCATCATCTTCAGCGAACGCGAGTCGCCCAGGCGCCCGACGATCTCGTCGACGACCGAATCCCACATCGTTCGCGAGCGCGCCGATCGCGCCTGCTCGTCGGCGGCGACGGCGCGGCGCACCGCACGCATGTCGCGGCGGAGTGACTGCTTGTCGTCACCCGGTTCCACGGCGCGCCACCCTACGATCGGCACGTGGCCAGCTTCGACTCCCCCACGTTCCGCACGGTGCTCGGGCACTTCCCCACCGGCGTCACGATCGTGACCGGCATGCGTGACGACGCGCCCATCGGGTTCACGATCGGTTCGTTCACATCGGTGTCACTCGACCCGCCGCTCGTCGGCTTCCTCCCGCAGGTCGACAGCGAGACGTGGCAAGCGCTCGCCCCATCAGGCCGGTTCTGCGTCAACGTGCTGCACCACGACCAGAACGAGCTCTGCTGGCGGTTCGCCAAGCTCGGCATCGACGACGGGCGGTTCGACGGCGTCGAGTGGACGCCGTCCCCGACGGGTTGTCCCGTGCTCGAAGGTTCCATCGCCTGGATCGACTGCGAGGTCGAGCGCGTCGACGAGATGGGCGACCACTACTTCGTGCTCGGGCGCGTCGTCGACCTCGCCAACTCGACGGCGGGTGACCACGTGCCGCTCGTGTTCTTCAAAGGCCAGCTCGGCGCGTTCTTCGTCCCCGAGCCGCGTGAGGCGGCGGGCTCCAACGGCGACTCCGGCGGATCCGGCGTGCCCGACGTCCCGCAGCTGGACGCCGACGACATCGACGAGCTCGACGGCGCATGACGACCCCGACGAGGAGATGGCCGACGCGAAGGGAGCCGACGGCGTCGGGCTCGACCGCCAACGGCGACATCGAGCAGTCGTCGGTCCGGCGTGTGACCATCGCGCTGGCGTTCGACGTCGCCGCCGTGGCGGCGTTCGTCGTGATCGGACGCCGCAGCCACGACGACGGGCTCACGGTGGCGGGCGTCGCGCGCACGGCGGCGCCGTTCCTGCTCGCGCTCGCCATCGGCTGGGTGCTCGCCCGCGGCTGGAGGGCACCCATGGCGATCCGCACCGGCGTCGTCGTCTGGGTCACGACCGTGGTGGCGGGCCTCGCGCTGCGCCGTGTCGCCTTCTCCGACGGCACCGCCGTCGCCTTCGTGATCGTCACCGCCGTGACCCTCGGACTCCTGCTCTGCGGCTGGCGCGCCGTCGCCCGGTCTCGCCCCTCCTGACCCCACCACCGTCTGGGCGGGATGCGTCCCACCACACGGTCTGGGCGGGAACTCTGTCAACTGCTGAAAGAAGTCCCGCCCAGACGGTGGCGAGTCGCCACCGGTCGCGTTATCGGGCTCCGACGCGTTCGCCGCCCCGACGGCTGCTCACTGCGCGATAGACGAGCAGCAGGATCACGGCGCCAAGGACGGAGCCGATGATGCCGGAGACCTGGATGACGCCGTCCTCGGTGTCGTTGTCGAACAGGACATAACCGAGGAAGCCGCCTGCGAAACTGCCCAGCACGCCGAGGAGCCAGGTACCGGCGAGACTCATCGGGTCAGGGCCTGGGACGAGGAGGCGGGCAAGCGCGCCGGCGATGAATCCGACGAACAACAGCACGACGATGAACCACAACATGGCAGGAGTGATACCTCTGGCGACCGAGTCGCAAA
>JALZNU010000489.1:1685-2010 GCA_030857495.1 Actinomycetota bacterium
CATTCGGCGACCAGCCGTCGCGGCGGGCGGCGACCACCGACTCCTCGACGAGGAGATCGAGCGACGTCGTCGTCACGTCGATGCGGATGCGGTCGCCGTCGGCGACGAACGCGATCGGGCCACCGTCGACGGCCTCCGGCGCGACATGCCCGATGCAGAAGCCCCACGTTCCGCCCGAGAAGCGGCCGTCGGTGACGAGCGCGCAGTCGGCGCCTCTCCCGGCACCCTTCAGGGCGCCGGTGACCGCCAGCATCTCGCGCATGCCGGGTCCGCCCTTCGGTCCCTCGTAGCGGATGACGATCACGGTGCCCGGCTGTATGTCGCC
>JALZNU010000490.1 GCA_030857495.1 Actinomycetota bacterium
CGCACGGCGACGTGTCGACGTCCTCTTCGCGATGCTCCGCGACACCAAGCCCTACCACCACCCCAACCCCGAAGGCTCCAACACCGGCACCCTGGCGGCTTGACAGCCGCCATAGAGACACCCCCCGATTCGTCCGGCCCGACGCGGGCAGCCCACCGCTCAGCCACCCGGACGAATCGCAAGCCCCCAGATTCGTCCGCCCCGACGCGTGCAGTCCACCGCTCAGCCGCCCGGACGAATCGCAGGGGTCGCAGGGATCAGCGGGTCAGAGGTCGACGACGAGCAGGGGGCCGCCGGCATACAGGCCGCCGTCGATGGCCAGGACCAGTCCATCGGCGTACGACCAAGGTCCGGTCACCTCGGGGGGTGGGACGCCGGTCAGGTCAGCGATGATGCTGTGGCCGTGGACGATGCGAGAGCCTCCGAGCGTCGCCATCAAGTCGCGCGCGGTCGCCGCGCCGCCCTCGCCCATGAAGGCGTAACGATCCGTCAACCGCTCCCAGCACAGCCATGACTCGTCGGCGCCGCCGCTGGCCAGGGCGACGCGGACCGTCTCGTTGATCTCGTCCACCGTGCCGCCCCACTCGAGGTACTCCAACGTGTCGGAGTGCAGCAGGAGCAGGTCGTCGTCGTGGATGATCGCCGGCAGCGAACGCAGCCAGTCCAGATGTACGGCGGTGAGGCGCTCCTGGTCGGAGGCCAGCCCGCCGTTGCGCATCCAGGAGCTCGCGAACGTCTGGGCGCGGTGCGACGGTGTCCCGTCTGACCCGGGCCCGAAGTGGTACATACCGAGCGCGAGCGCCTCGTGGTTGCCGAGCAGCGAGCGAACCTCGCCGCCGCTGTCGGGCGCCTCGCGCGCGAGCCGCATCACGAGGTCGATGACTCCGATGCCGTCGGGCCCCCGATCCAGGAAGTCACCGAGGACGAACAGGCGGGCATCGGCGCCGCTCCATGCTCCTTCGTCGTCGACCAGGCCGGCTGCGCGTAACGCCGCGGTCAGCTCGGCTGGGTGTCCGTGCGGGTCGCTGACAGCGATCCGGCGCCGCTCGTCGGCGCTCATTCGAAGCCGAGAATCTCGGGTCGTCTACGCCCCCAAGCGAGCGTCGACGCGATGCCGTCCTCGAGGGTCAGCTCGCTCTCCCACCCGAGCACGTCGCGGGCCTTGTCGACCGCGGCGTAGGCGCCGACGGCGTCGCCCGGACGCGGCGGCGCCTCCTTCGTCGGCACCTGCTCGCCGTACACCGCCTCGAAGGCGGCCAACAGCTCGCGCACCGTGACGCCCTTGCCGGTGCCGAGGTTGAAGACGGCGCTGGTGGCGTCGAGGTCCGCCAGCACCGCGTCGAACCGTTCGACAGCGACCACATGGGCCCGAGCGAGGTCCCAGACGTGAAAGTAGTCGCGGATGCCGGTGCCGTCCCGGGTCGGGTGCTCGGTGCCGGTGATCGTGAAGTGGTCCTTGACGCCCTTGGCGGCCAACAAGAGCTGGCCGATGACATGGCTCGGCTCCTTGTCGTACAGGCCGCTCTCGACATCGGGGTCGGAGCCGATCGGGTTGAAGTAGCGCAGGATGATCGCCCGGAGGTCGGTGCCACCACTCATGTCCTCGAGCGCCATCTCCATCGCACGTTTCGTCCGGGCGTACGGCGAGGAGGGTGCCAGCGGCGACTCCTCGTCGACCTCGAACGTCGCCGACACGTCGTACAGCGACGCCGTCGACGAGAAGACGATGCGCGGCTTGCCGAGCTTGACCAGCTGGTCGAAGAGCTCGAGGGACTTCGCGACGTTGTCACGGTAGTACTCATAGGGCTGCTCGACAGACTCGGGCACGACGATCCGCGCCGCCATGTGGATCGTGCAGTCGATGTCCGGATGCTCCGCGACGATCCGGGTCAGCAGGTCACGGTCGGCGATGTCGCCCTCGTAGAAGATGCGGTCCCGGATGAACTCGCGACGTCCCTTCAGCAGCGAGTCGAGCAGGATCGGAGTGTGGCCGGCCTCCTCGAGTGCCTT
>JALZNU010000096.1 GCA_030857495.1 Actinomycetota bacterium
CGGTGTGCGCATCGTCGACGACATCACGGGCGAGCCCGGCAACGAGCACCTCGGCAGGCTCGCCGCCTACATCCGTGACACGCGCACGCCGCTCGAACTGTGCCCAACGTCCAACGTCAACACGGGCGTGTGCGCCAGCATCGCCGAGCACCCCATCGGGATGCTGCGCCGGCTGCGGTTCCGCGTCACGGTCAACACGGACAACCGGCTGATGAGCAACACGTCGATGCTCACCGAGTTCGTGCAGCTCGCGGAGGCGTTCGGTTGGGGACTCGACGACTTCGAGTGGCTCACCCTCAATGCGATGAAGAGCGCGTTCCTGCCGTTCCCCGAACGGCTGCGCATCATCGACGGTCTGATCAAACCGCGCTACGCCCTGTTGCGCGCCGAACAGAGCTTGGGGACTTCTCGATGAGCGAGCGCAGCGAACTCATCCCGGTCGAGCGAACGCCAGTGAGCCGAACGGCGATGGGGTGCGGGGGCGCGCAGCCCCCGAGGCGACAATGACCGTCACCGTCGTCGACCATCCGCTCGTCGTCGACGCACTGGCGCGGATCCGCGACGCGAGCACGCCCAACGGCGTGTTCCGCGACCACATGGAGCGGATGGGTCTGTTGCTGCTCGCCGAGGCGACGCGCGAGCTGCCGTTGCGTGCCACGAGCGTCACGACACCGCTCGAAACGACCGACGCCCGGCGCCTCGCCACACAGCCTCTGATCGTGCCCATCCTGCGCGCCGGGCTCGGCTTCCTGCCGCCCGCGCAGTCGCTCCTGCCCGACGCCGACGTCGGCTTCGTCGGCATCAGCCGCGACGAGGCGACGTTCTCGCCGAAGCCCTACGTCAACCGGCTCCCCGAGCGCCTCGAGGGGCGACCCGTGATCGTCGTCGACCCGATGCTCGCCACGGGCGGGTCGCTGGTGCACACGTGCGAGCTGTTGCTCGAGCGCGGCGCGCCCACGCCGATCACGGTGGTCTGTGCGCTCGCCGCCCCTGAGGGCATCGCCCGCATCGAAGCGGCCGGCATCGATGTGCGCGTGTTCACCGCGGCCATCGACGAGCGGCTCAACGATCAGGCATTCATCGTCCCCGGTCTCGGCGATGCCGGCGACCGCCTGTTCGGCTCGGTCAACACCGAGCGCTGACCGCGCTCAGCGCGCCAGACGCTCCCTGAACGCACCCACGAGCCGCCGCCGGTCGCGACGCAGGCGGTTGCGGATCCGCGGCACCATTGGTGGTGGACCCGCAGTTCGTGCGGCGAGCTCGTCCGCGACCCGAGCTGCGGACGCCCTGAGTCGCCTCACCTTCGCCCGCTCCTTGTCGAGCTCGGACGTGGCACCGTCGAACATGGCCGTGACGAGGAGTGCCGCCGCCTCGACGGGCACTACGTCGGCCGACGGCAGTGGGTCGGAGCGGGTCAGGCCGTCGGGCGTGAGGGCCGACAGCTGGCCGAACACCCTCACCCCCGTCGCCTCGATGCGCCCGACCGCCTCACTCCCGAACTCGCGCGCCTTCGTCGCCGCCCATTCAGGGACGAACAGCCGCGGCTCGTCGTCGCCGGGCGTTCGCCGTTCGACGAGACCTCGCACCGCGTGGCGGCGAATGATGCGGTCGTACGAGCGGTGCCTGATCTTGTCCCCGAGTTGCTCGTTCACTCGCCGCAGCAGCTCGACCTCGTTGGCAGACAGCGAGCGGTTGTTCTCCGACATCGGCTGCAACGTGTCGCGGTGCAGGCCGATGATGTCCTCGAACAGGTCGTAGATGGCCCGCGGCTCGCCGCCCTCGATCACGGCGACCGCGACGCGGTCGGGTCCGACCGCCTTCGACCAGCGCTCGACGAGCCTGCCGTGGTTGTTGCGCCTCCAGAACGACGGCGTCTCGCTGGTGTTGCCGGACCCGCGCATCATGTCGCGCAGCCACGACTCGTACTCGAACGACGAACCCGCCTTGATGTACTGCTGCCACGTGCTCGGGATCAACGACTCGAGCGAACGCAGCGTGAGGAGGATGCGCACGCGGTCGCGCCCGATGTCGTCGACGAGGCGCTGCACGATCTCGGGGCCGGCCTCGCACAGGATCTCGGCGCTGAGGATCACCTTCGCCTCGGGAGGCTGGTCGGCGACCGCCTGCATCAGCGTCCGCCAGCGCGTGTCGTCGACGGGAGCCTGCTTGTCGTACGTCGCCGACCGGCCGAGCACGGTCAAGGCCGCGACGTAGTGATTGGAGCCGCCGAGGTCGGGATACACGACGCCCTGTTCGGCCATCGTGGCGCGGCTGGCGGTCATCGACTGCTGGATCGCGGTCGAGCCGGTCTTCGGTACACCGATGTGGACGAGCACCTCGCCGTCCTCGAGCCAGGGGGTCGTCTCGGTGTCGGCGTCGGCCTTGGTGTCGGGTGGCGGCATGATCCGAAAAGTCTAGGGAGTCGCCCGCGCGCCGAGATCCAGTGTGTCGAGGACGCGGTCGAGCGCAGGGCCGTCTCGGGCGAAGTCGAAGGCGAAGTTGCGGTGGAAGAGCGAACGGGCGTTCGGGGCATCGGGGAGCTGTGCGCCGATCGGGCAGTCGAAGTGGTGGTAGTCGCCCCCGGTCACAGACGCGATGAGGTACTCATTGGACGCCTTGTACTCCTCCGACGTCACCACTATGCGGGTCCCCGGAGGCGAGTAGATCGTGCCGAACATGCCGGATCCGCCGAAGCCGGCGACGACCGTGGCGCCGGCGAACAGCTCGACCTGATCGGCGAGCGCCATCGTCTCGGGGTGCACGACGTGGAATCCTCGTGCCGCGAAGAGCGCCTCGACGGCGGCGCGATTGCGGCACGAGCGCTTCGCCGCCGACCTCGTGATGAAGACGCGCTCGTGGCTCGACACAGTTCCGGAGCGAATGCCGTCACGCAGGCGCGCCCACACCGTGGCGAGGTCGCCGTGGGCATAGCGCACCTTTCCGTTGTGGAACTGCTGCGACGCCGTGACGAGGAGGTCGACGATCACCGGCTCGCGCAGGTCGACGACCTCGTCCTCTCCGATCCCATACCCGCCGAGCAACTCCAGCTCCCACGGCGCGAACTGCCCGTGGTCGCCCGAGCTGCGCAGGACGCGCAGGTCGGGGTGACGCTGCTTTGCCTCGTCCCAACCCCACAGCTTGGCGACATCCTCGGTGAGCAGGTGGCCGAAGTGTCCTGGGAACTCGGAGTCGAGGTGGAAGAACGGGCCGTCGAGCCGTCCCGGCGGTTGCGACCACGACGGTTCCCTCGTGAACCACTGCCCGGATCCGGTGAGCGCGCGCGAACTCGTGCGCGTCACGCTCGGATGGTGGAACGAGGACGGGAGCACGACCCCGTCGGCCATCGTCAGTTGCAGCGGCGCGCACACGACATGGCGCTGCTCGCGCAGGTGCAGCGGCGGGACATCGAAGCGGGTGAACAGCCGCTCGGCTCGCTCGCGACGGTTCGTCGACAACGTCGCTCGCGACGGTTGAGCCGATTCCGGCAACGTGCGCACCGTGCCGACATCCCATCCTCGTCGCGCGGCCACGGGCTCGACGTCCTGCTCGCGCAGCTTCACCACATGGGACCCCTGCTTGTGCACCGCGACCGTCGTCGGGCCACGGAGCAGCGTGCCGATGGCGCGGTGCATCTGCCTGCCCTCGCGCCCGGCATCGGCGCCGCGGCGGATCGTGTCCGCCAATTCGGCAACCGCTCGTGCACCTGCGGCCCGCCGCTTGTCGGGACGTGGCGCCACGACCCACCAGCCGCCGGGGGCGACGGCGAGGAACATCCGCCGGAACCGTTGGCAAATGGTCGCCCGAGGGCCGCCGGCGACGTCCACGACGAGTTGCGGTGCGACGCCTGACGCGAGCACGACGCGCAGGTCGTCGGGGAGCAGGCAGACGTCGAGCGACGTCCCTGGTGGCAGCGGCGTGACGGCTGCCGCCTCGTCAGCCGCCGACGTCACGACGTGGATGTGGGCGTTCGGACTCCACCGTCGAACCGCAGCGGCCACATCGCCCGTGCGGTGTGACGTGATCACGAGCACACGGTCGAGCATCGCAGTGTCCAGGGCGTCGGGGAGCTCGAGACCGAGTTGGTGCGGGAGAAGGTCGCCAACGGGAACGGAGATGTCGCAGGAGCCTAGCGTTGATGCCATCGCTACCCTTTCGTCGAATGGGCCGACACGCATCTCCCTCCGACGCCTTCCCCGAACCGACGATGTCCCGACACCAGTTCTTGCGTGCGCTGCACCACAGGATGGCGCCGCGCACGTATCTCGAGATCGGGGTCAGCGACGGGCGCAGCATGACGCTCTCACGGGCTCGCAGCATCGGCGTCGACCCGGCGTTCAAGGTCACCGCGCCGGTCTGTTGCGACCTCGAGCTCGTGCGCGCCACGAGCGACGACTTCTTCGCCGACCGCCCGACACTCTTCGACGGGACCCCCGTCGACCTCGCCTTCATCGACGGGCTCCACGTCGCCGAGTTCGCCTTCCGCGACTTCCTCAACGTCGAGCGTCACTGTGCCGCCACCAGCGTGATCGTGCTCGACGACATGTTGCCGCGTTCATCGGCCGAGGCCGCCCGCGTGCAGTGCCGCGGCGCGTGGGCGGGCGACGTGTTCAAGGTCGCCGAGCTCTTGCGGCAGCACCGGCCCGATCTCACCGTCCTCCCGGTCAACACGCTGCCGACCGGTGTCGTCGTCGTGGTCGGCCTCGATCCGGCGTCGAGGGTGCTCTCGGATCGCTACGACTCGCTGCTCCAGGAGTTGCAGGCCGGTGATCCGCAGGTGGTGCCGGACCACGTGCTCGCTCGCGTCGACGCCGCTGACGCCCGGTCGCTCGGCAGCTCCGGACTGTGGAGCGCATTGCGGACGCTGCGCGAGAACGGCGGGGGCGGCGAGCCTGGCAATCAGCGCGAAGCGGTTGCAACGGCGATCCGCGCCGAGCTCATCCGCTGACGATGGTTCGCTCGCGATGCTCGCTCACAGCAGGTCGGCGAGGGCGTCGAGGCTTGGCGACGGGTCGGCGTCGACCGCTTCGCCGTAGAGCTTGACCTTCGGCTCGGTGCCGCTCGGTCGCACCTGTACGCGGATGCCACCGGCGAGCGTGATCCGCAGCAGGTTCGCTTCTGCGAAGTCCTTCACGGATTCGACCGCGACGCCACCGAGGTCGGACGGGGGCCGCTCGCGCAGCGCCTGCACGGCTCGGGCGGCGTCGGCGGGCTGCATCGCGATCGAGCGCTCGGCCGTCACATGGCGTCCGAACCGGTCGGCGATCTGATCGAGACGATCCTCGAGCGTCAACCCCTCGGCGGCCGTGACGGCGGCGACCTCGGCCATCAGCACCGCCGCCGTGATGCCGTCCTTGTCGAGCGGCTGCGTGGTGACGAGGTAGCCGAGCGCCTGCTCGTACCCGAACACGAAGCGCTGCTCGGGCCGGCCCAGCACTTCCCGTGCGATCCACTTGAAACCCGTGAACGTCTCGGCGTGGTGGACGCCCGCCGCGGCGGCCATCTTCGCCAGGAGCGACGACGACACGAGCGTCGTCACGACGAGGCGGTCAGCACCGTCGGTCGCTTCGAGGATGTGGTCGGCCAGCAGCGCTCCGATCTCGTCGCCGCGCAGCAGCCGCCATCCCCCGTCGGCGAGTGGGATGGCGGCGCCGAGACGATCGGCGTCGGGGTCGTTGGCGAGCGCGAGGTGTGCGCCCGATTGCTCGGCAAGCTCGACGACCAGGTCCATCGCGCCGGGTTCCTCGGGGTTCGGAAACGACACGGTCGGGAAGCTCGGGTCGGGCCCGAACTGGGCGTCGACGATCAGCGGCGCCCCGAGACCCGCACGCTCGAACGCCGCCACCAGCACCTCGCCGCCGACACCGTGCATCGGCGTGTACGCCACGCTGACCGGACGGACGTCGGGGTGGAGCCGTACGGTTCGCACACGATCGAGGTAGGCCTCGACGAGCTCGTCACCGAAGCGGACGATCTCGGGCACGTCCGGGTCGGCGAGCGCCACGTCGCAGGCGTCGACGTCGGCGATGCGGTCGGCGATCTCGACGTCGACGGGCGCAACGATCTGAGCGCCGGTGCCGAGGTAAACCTTGTAGCCGTTGTCGGCGGGAGGGTTGTGCGACGCCGTGACCATCACCCCGGCAGCAGCGCCGACCTCGGTGATGCCCCATGCGAGCACGGGCGTCGGCAGCGGTCGCGGCAACAAGAACGAG
>JALZNU010000491.1 GCA_030857495.1 Actinomycetota bacterium
CCCTCCTCGCCCGCGGCGAGAACAAGTGGGTGAAGCTCGGCGACACGGACACCGTGATCCTGTCGAGCCACGCGATCCCCGGCAACGAGAGCAATGTCAACCAGGTCATCGACGGACTCATCCGCGCCGGGGCCGACGTCGTGCACTCGGGAGTCGCCGATGTCCACGCCACCGGTCACGCCCAGGCCGACGACATCAAGACGTTGCTGTCGGTCGTGCAGCCCGAGTGGTTCATCCCGATCCACGGCGAGTACCGCCACATGGTCGCTAACGCCGAGCTCGCCACGCTGATGGGCGTGGCTGCCAACAAGGTCGTCAGCTGCGAGGACGGCGATGTCGTCCAGGTGAGCGACGACGGCATCGAGCGAGCGGGCAGGGTGCCGGCCGGCTACCTGTACGTCGACGGCATCGTCGGCGACGTGGGCTCGGGCGTGCTGCGTGACCGCAGGGTGCTGTCGGAAGAGGGCGTCGTCGTCGTGGTCGTCACGGTCGACACGCAGACCGGCAAGGTGCTCACCGGTCCCGAGATCATCACGAGAGGCTGGGTGTACGCGCCAGAGGCCGAGGAGCTGCTCGACGACGCCTGCGACGCCGTCGCGGCGACCGTGGAGAAGTCGCTTCGCAACGGCGTGCGCGACGTCGAGTCGCTCGAGCTCGATGTGCGCCGGACAGCGCAGCGCTTCGTCAGCGAGCGCACACGGCGACGACCGATGATCGTCCCCGTCGTCATGGAAGCGTGATCCCGAGATCTCTCGCCACGGTGGGGTTGACCGTGTCGCTCGCCTTCGGGCTCGCGGCGTGCAGCGGTGACGACGGAGCAGACCAGAGCGAACCGACGCCGGTGGAGATCAGCGTGCCGGAGGCCGACGTCGCCGCCGTCGCCGTCGCAATGGAGGCGGTCGACGAGGAGCTGGGCGGCGCGCAGCAGTACTTCGAGGTGACGGCGAACGCCCAGAACGTGCGGCTCTTCGTCAAGGTGGAGGGACGCGATCGCGTGCGCTCCTACCTCTACGTGCGAGGCGAGGTCGTGCCGAGCGGTCGAGCGCAACCGGCTGACGGGTTCACGTTCGCCGCCGGCGACGTGAACCTCGAACCCGACGTCATGTTCGACTCTGTAGCCGAGGCGGCGCCCGAGGCGACCGTCGAGGAGTTCAGCATCGTCGGCACCCAGCAAGGCCCACCGCGCTACGCGGCGTTCGCCCGCTCCGAGCGCGGCGGTGTGATCGACGTCGTGCTTGCCGAGGACGGCACGGTGCTGGAGGTCGCACCCGGCGCGTGATTGCCGGTGGCGCCATCCGCGCCGTTGGTACCGTGGCCCGCAGAGATGTCGACGTGGGGCAGGGACAAGGGCCGTGGTGACGGCGGGCGCAGGTCGACGGCGCGCGCCAAGACCACGCAGCGCCAGCCTGTGACCCGTTCGACGGCGAAGACCTCGTCGATGCCGAAGTCGTCCGACGATCCCTCCGGGCGGCGGGGTGAGCGCGTCGGGGCCGAGCTGCGCGGCGTCGTGGACGGTCGCGAGCACGACTTCATCGGCTTCGGGCTCATCGCCCTCGGCGCGCTGCTCGGTCTCTCCGTGTACTTCGGGCTCGCCGGTGTGGTCGGCACGGGGATCGAGGTGGCGATCGGCTGGTTCACCGGAGTCGGGCGGTTCGCCGTCCCGGCAGCACTCATCGCGATCGGCGTCGCCTTCGTGCGTGACGGCAAGGCCGCAGCGCCCGTGCGGCTCACGATCGGCTGGGTGCTCGCTGCGGCCTGCGGACTCGGCTTCGCCCACCTGATCAACGGGCCCGACGAGGTGTCGTTCCGCCACTCCGCCGTCGGTGACGCCGGGGGCTGGATCGGCGCCGTGCTCACCGAGCCGCTGCGTGCGTTGCTCGCCGTCCCCGGCGCTGTCGTGGTGTTGCTTGCGCTCGGCGTGTGCGGCCTGCTGCTGATCACTCAGAGCTCGCTCAAGACGCTCGCTATGCAGTCGGGTCGCGGTGTCGGCAGGGTGATGAAGCC
>JALZNU010000492.1 GCA_030857495.1 Actinomycetota bacterium
CCGAAACCGGCATCGGCTCGTCTTGGGCGCCTGCGTAGCGTGCCGGCATGGCCCTCGAGATCCGCACGATCACCGCAGACGAGGTGATCGCCTACCGCAGAGCGGTCCGGTTCGGGTTCGCGACGCGCGACACGACCGACGACGCCGAGTGGGCAGCGGCGACCGTCGATCCGGTCGATCGCGCTCACGCCGCGTTCGAGCACGGGCGGATCGTGGCGACGCTGCACTCGTTCCCGACCGAGCTGACGATGCCAGGCGGCGGCACCGTGTCTGCAGGGGCGCTCACGGCGGTCACGTGTCAGCCCACCCATCGCCGCCAGGGCGTGCTCACACGCATGATCGGCGCCGACCTGCTGGCGAGCAAGGAGCGCGGCGAGCCCGTCGACATCCTCATCGCGGCGGAGTATCCGATCTACGGGCGATTCGGCTACGGACCGGCGGTGCACGCGACGGCATGGGAGCTCGATCTCGCTGCGACCCGATTCGTCGAACCGGGAACCGGAAGCGTCGAGTTCGTCGACGACGAGACGTTCCGCAAGGAGGCGCCGTCGATCTTCGAGCGGGTCCGGACCACACGTCCCGGCATGATCGCTCGGAGCGACTTCGACTGGGACGTCAAAGCCGATCTCCGTCGCCGTCCTGAGGACAAGCCGTGGCCCGGTTTCCGAGTGCTCTGTCGTGACAGCGACGGGACGGCGCAGGGATGGGTGAACTATCGGATCGAGGAGAAGTGGGACGGAATGCGTCCGCAGAGCAAGGTCGCGGTCGACGAGCTCTGTGGCGCTACCCCTGCGGCCGAGGCGCGACTGTGGCGCTACCTCGCCGACCTCGACCTCGTCGCGAGCGTGAGCGCCGGTGACCGCCCGACCGACGAGATCCTGCCGCTGCTGTTGCACGACGCGCGGGCGGCGAGGTGCGTCCAGCTCCACGACTTCGTCTGGACCCGCCCGCTCGACATCACTCGGCTGCTCGAGGCGCGTCGTTACGAGGTCACCGGGCGGCTCGTGTTCGAGGTCGTCGACGACCAGGGACTCGCCAACGGCAGGTACGTGCTCGACTCGTCACCCGACGGTGCGTCCTGCTCGGCGACGGACGAGTCGGCCGACCTGACGTGGTCCGTACGCGCGCTCGGTGCAGTCGCGCTCGGCGGGCGTCGTGTCTCGCAACTGCATGCGGCGGGCTGGCTCGACGAGCACCGTCAGGGAGCTGTCACCGCCGCCGACGCGATGTTCGCCAGCTCGATCACGCCATGGTGCAACACGTGGTTCTGATCCCGTGACGACCCGCCCTGAGTGACGAACAACGACAACTGTCGTCGTTTGCCGTCACTCAGAGCACGTCGGGCCGTCTACTCGATCGTGCCGTAGGCGCCCGCCTCGCCGGCACGACCGTTGGCGCCGGCGTTCGCGACACACTCGGCGAGGTCGGCGATGAACCGGTCGATCGTCTCGTCGTGGCCCGCCATCACCGTGCAGTGCAGCGACGGGGGAGGGGACTGGCGGTCGACGTACCAACCGCGAGTGAGCAACTCGTCAGCGACGGCGAACACGTCGAGGCGCTCCGGATCGTCCGCCGCGAAGGCGACGAGCGTCGTGTCGGGTCGTGCGAGCAGTGAGAGGTCGGGCTGTGCCTCGACGGCCTCAGCGAGACGCAGCGCCGCACCACGGGCGCGGCGGGTGAGATCCATGTAGCCCTCGTGACCGAGGTGGTGGAGCACGGCCCATGCCGCAGCCATCGCGCCGCCACCCTTCGTCCCGAGGATCCCAGAGGAGCCGTAGGTGCCGCCGAGCCAGTTCGTCGTGAGGTACGTCTGATACGCCCGCAGCGACTTGTCGCGGTGGATCAGCACACCGGCGCCCTTCGTGGTGTAGCCGTATTTGTGCAGGTCGACCGAGATGCTCGTGACGCCGTCGACCGAGAAGTCCCACGGCGGCGTCGGTTCACCGAGCGCAGCGAGATGGGGGAGCGTGACGCCACCCATGCAGGCGTCGACGTGAAAGTTGG
>JALZNU010000097.1 GCA_030857495.1 Actinomycetota bacterium
GGTAGCGGTTGATGTAGAGGTTGGTCATGATGCGGAACAGCCAGGCCCGCAGGTTCGTGCCCTCGGTGAACGACTCGAAGCCTCGGAATCCGCGCAGCATCGTCTCCTGCAGCAGGTCCTCGGCGTCCGCTGGGTTGCGCGTCATGCGCATCGCACCCGAGTAGAGCTGGCCGGCGAAGGGCATCGCCTGCTCGGCAAACGTCGCGGGATCAGCCATCGCTGGTCATTTCGCCAGCTGCGCAGCGACGATGTCGATCTCGGCGGCGAACCGCTCGAGCATGGTGGCGAGGACGTCGCGCTCGTCAGGTTCGAGGTCGGCGAGGATGCGCCCAAGGACGACGGCGCGCCTCTTGCTGGCGGCGCGGTGCACGGCGGCGCCCTGTGCGGTGACACGGGCGAGGACGACGCGCCCGTCTGCGTCCGACGCGCGACGTGCCACGAACCCGCGCGTGACGAGCCGCTGCACGGCGCGCGTCGCCGTCGACGGATCGACCTTCAAGGCGTCGGCGAGATCGCTCATCCGCCAGTCGTCTCGCTGCACCAGCACGTCGAGCGTGTCCATCTCGCCGAGCTCGATGCTGTCGGGTCCGGTGCCGTGCATGTACTCCCGTAATGCCTGCATGCCGGCGCCGCGGCGGATCGACCGCCAGGCGAACCCGATGCGCCGCGCGCGTTCAGCTTCCACCGGATCGCGCAGGTCGACGCCCGGCGCGAGCGACCTGCGTCCCGTCGCGCCACGTGGTGCCATGCGTGGACCGTACCGGTAGTCCGACGGACGACCCGCTCTGAGTGACGAACAACGACGACAGTCGTCGTATGTCGTCACTCAGACCACGGTGTGGTCGTCTGCGCTGACGACCACGATGTCGGTCGCCTTGACCGATGCCCACACCTGATCGCCGCGTTCGAGCGCCAGCTCGTCGAGTGATGCCGTCGTGATCTCGGCGACGAGCGAGACGCCACCGACCGTGTCGTTGCCGTTCGGGCCGGCGACATCGGTGAGCGTCAGTCGGGTGCGATCGTGGTGCCGATCGATCGCGTCGACGCGCAGTCGCCAGACGTTGCGCGGGCTGCCCCGCGGCTGGTCGCGGTGCACGGCGACCGCCTGCGGCCGGATCGACAGCAGCGCCTCGCCGTCGCCCGGCGCCGTGGCAAGCGTCACGACGATCCCCGATCGTGTGGTGGCGACGGCGCCACGCACGTCGACATCGAGCACATTGAGCCCGACGAGGTCGGCGACGTAACGCGAGCGTGGGTGGGCGGTGATGTCGTTGAGTGATCCCTGCTGCACGACGCGCCCGCCCTCGAGCACGATCACCCGGTCGGCGAGCGCATGGGCGTCGACCGGGTCGTGCGTGACGACGAGGCACATGCCGGCGAACTCGTCGAGGTGGCGTCGCAGGTCGCGCCGTACGAACTGGCGCGTGCCCGCATCGAGCGCAGCGAGCGGCTCGTCGAGCAGCAGCATCCGGGGGGCGGTGACGAGCGCTCGGGCGAGCGCCACCCGCTGCGCCTCACCGCCCGACATCGCCCGTGGTGACTTGGCCGACTGTTCGCCGAGCCCGACGCGGTCGAGCCATTCGGCGGCAGCGGTTCGGGCGGCACTTCGAGGCACGCGTCGCGCGCGCAGCCCGAACGCCACGTTGTCGAGCGCCGACATCGTCGGGAAGAGGCGGTATTCCTGGAAGACGACGCCGATGTCGCGCCGCTCTGGCCCGACGAACCGGTCGACCGACGGCTCGTCGAGCACGTCGCCGCCGACGACGACGATGCCAGTGTCGAGTGGCACGAGGCCGGCAACGGCTCGCAGCAACGTCGACTTCCCGGCGCCGTTCGGCCCGAGCATGGCGACGACCTCGCCCGGTCCGACGTCGAGCTCGACGTCGAGGTGGAACCCACCGAGATCGACACCGATGTCGAGATGCGCGCCGATGGTTCGCTCGCAGGGACCCTTCACGTCGCGACCGCACTGCCGAGGTCGGCGTTGCCGAGCCATCGCTCACGCAGCGCGATGAGCACGACGAACGAGACGGCGATGAGCACGAGGCTGATCACGAGCGCCTCTGGTGGATCGGACTGCAAGGAGAGGTACGCCTTCATCGGCAACGTCCGCGTCCGACCCGATGAGTTCCCGGCGAACGTGATCGTCGCACCGAACTCGCCGAGCGCTCGGGCCCACGCCAGCACCATGCCGGCCACGACAGCGGGCCGGATCGCCGGCAGCGTGACCCGACTGAACGCGTACCAGCGGCTGGCGCCGAGCGTCCTGGCCGCCTCGGCGTCGCGATGATCGTGCTGGCGCAGGGCGCCCTCCACGGTGAGCACGAGGAACGGCATCGCAACGAACGTCTGGGCGATGATCACGGCGGTAGTCGTGTAGGGGAGCGTGATGCCGAAGATGTCGTCGAGTGGACCTCCGAGGAGACCACGCCGTCCCAGCGCGAACAGCAGAGCGACGCCGCCGACCACTGGGGGCAGCACCATCGAGAGCGCGCACAGGGCGCGCACGACGCGGCGGCCCGGGAAGTCGATCGTCGCCAGCAGCCAGGCGAGCGGGAGCCCGAAGACGAGTGAGGCGATCGCAGCGACGGTCGAGCACATGACGGACAGCCGCAGGGCCATCAGCACCTCCGGATCCGACAGGATCGACCACGCGTCCGACCACGGGAGGCGCCACAGCACCCCGGCAAAGGGGAGCGTGAAGAAGGCGACCGCCACGACCGCCATGGCGACGGCGACGGGCGGCGGTCGGTCGCGCACCCGGCGCCGCGACCCGGGCCCGGCACGCACCGCAGGCTGCGCGCTCACGACGAATACGTCGGTGAGGTGAAGCCGTACTCGGCGAGGATCGCCTGACCCTCGTCGCCGAGCACGAGATCTCGGAACGGAGCGCCGTTGCCGTCGAGTGCGGCGATCGGGTACTCGGCAACGACGTTGAGGTCGGCAGGGATCGCGATGCTCGACGCAGCGTCGCCGGCGGCGACCGCATTGGTGGCATACACGATGCCCGCATCCGCCTCGCCGAGGACGACCTTGCTCGCCACGGCCGTGACGTCGGCTTCCTCCGAGTCGATTTCCACCTCGACGCCTGCGTCCTCGAACACCTGTCGCGTGTAGGCGCCGATCGGTACGTCCGGACCGCACGAGACGACGATCAGCTCCTGCTCAGCGAGATCGGTGACGCCTTCGATGCTCTTCGGGTTGCCGGGCTCGGTGAGGATCGTGAGCGTGTTCGTGGCGAAGACGCTCGGCTCGCCCTCGACCTCGACCTCGTCGACGACCTTTTCCATGTTGGGTTCGTCGGCGGAGGCGAACACGTCAACTTCCGCCCCCTCGGTGATCTGCACCGCCAGCTCGGACGACGCTGCGAAGTTCAGCTCGACCGAAGCACCGTCGTGCTGCCGCTCGTAGAGGGTTGCGATCTCCTCGTAGGCCTCGGACAGCGACGCAGCAGCGAACACCGTGATGTCGCCGCTCGCGTCGCTCTTGGCCGGATCGTCGTCGCCGCACCCTGCTGCGGTGATCGCCGGGACGAGCGAGGCAAGGACGACGAAGGCCAGGCGCATCGTCGCATAGTAGTCAAGAGTTCACTACTCGTACCCAGGCGCGTCTACGATCGCTGCGTGCCGACGCTGGCGGAACACGCCTGCCTTGCGCTCGTCGATCAGGGCGTCGACCACGGCTGGGCGATCGGCGGCCTCCTCGCGCCGGACGGCGAGCTGGGAAGGGTGTGGTCGCTGTCGCGTCCGCTGACGTATCGGGCGATCGATGCACTCGTGGAAGCGGGTCTGCTTCGTCGCGGCCCCCCGAAGCCCGGCCGGGGGCGTGCGCGGTCGCCGTTGCGGCTCACCCGCCAGGGCCGGGCGGAGCTGGCGGTTTGGATCGACGCGCCCGTCGATCACATCCGGGACGTGCGCACCGAGCTGTTGCTCAAGCTGCTCCTACGTGAGCGCTCCGGGCTCGATGCCCGTGCGCTGGCGATCGCACAGCGCGATCACCTCTCGGCCACGTTCGCCGTCCACGCCGCTGCCGACGACGACGGCGACATCGTCTCGCTGTGGCGCCGTGAGAACACCGCTGGCGTGCGGCGGTTCCTCGACGCCATGGCAGGTCGTAGCGTTCGGCGATGATCATCGTCACAGGCAGCATTCGCGCCCATCCCGAGAGCCTTGAACGCATGCTTGCGCTGAGCCTCGAACACGTGCGGCGATCTCGCCTCGAGCATGGGTGCCTGCTGCACTCCGTGCATCAGGACGCGGAGGACCGATTACGTCTCGTGTTCGTCGAGCACTGGGTCGATGCCGACGCGCTCCGCGCCCATTTCGCAGTCTCGGCGGCGCAGGAGTTCGTTCGCGAGATGTCGCCACTCGCAGACGGTCCACCGGAGATCGCTGTCTACGACGCACAGCCGGTGACGGTGTGACGTCGTACGATCGGAGCATGACTGCGGATTTGGAGGAACGCCGGTTGGCCGTCGTGCGTGAGCACATGGAGTCGGAGAACGAGCAGGACTTCGACCGCACGATTGCGACGTTCGCCCACCCCCGGTATGAGCTGATGGCGACGGGTGAGGTGTTCGACGGGGACGCAGAGGTGCGCGACTACTTCGCTCGCTCGAGGGCCGACTTTCCCGACCAACGAAACGACAACAGCGTGCTGCGCAACATCGACGACGGCGTCGTCGTCGAGTTCGACCTGCTCGGCACGCACGCTGCGCTCGGCTCGTCGTTCCGGTCGCGCATGCTCGCCATGTTCCTGTTCGAGGACGGCGGCGACCGGATCGTCTGCGAGCGCGTCTACTTCGACACGGCGTCGATCCGTCAGCAGCTCCTCGTCGGGGACGGCGTTGTCGGTGATGCTTGAGTTCAGCTCCGCGGTGGTGCCACGTCGAGTTCGCTGAGCAGCGTGTCGATACGGGTGCGGATCTCGTCGCGGACCGGTCGGACGGCGGCGACATCGAGCCCGGAGGGATCGGTGAGCTCCCAGTCCTCGTAGCGCTTGCCTGGATAGAGCGGGCAGGCATCGCCACAACCCATCGTGACGACGACGTCGGCAGCCCTGACGATCTCTTCGGTCCACGGCTTGGGGAACTCGCCGGTGATGTCGATGCCGACTTCCGCCATCGCCTCGATCGCTGCAGGGTTGATATCGGCACCCGGTTCCGAGCCACCTGACCACGCGATGGCACGGTCACCGGCGAGATGGTTGAACCAACCGAGCGCCATCTGCGAACGGCCGGCGTTGTGAACGCACAAGAACAACACGATGGGCGTACCGTCGTCGTGCTTGCCCTCGACCCTCGCAAGGGCGTGAAGGCGTTGACGGGCGAAGCGCTCTGCGATCAACGGCAGGAAGTTCGTGAACTTCGCCGTGCCGGCAAACTGGTCGTAGCTGGTGTGGAGGTACAGCTCGATGGTCTCGGTGGAGAACGTGCCGTCGAACTCGTCGTGAAGGGTCCTGGCGGCGCTGCGCAGCGCGAGTTTCCGGTCGGGAGTGAGGCTGGCGAGGTCAGGCATTGGGAGAGCTCCTTTGTCCGATGGTTCGGTTCTGTCACACAGCGTTCGCTGCGAAGACAGAGATTCGGTTGCTCAACTCGTCGCGGGCGGCGTCGAACGCGGCGCGCGTTCCTTGTGGCACGGGGTCGACGATCGACCAGTGGAGCCAGCCGGTGCTCGGGTCGAGCTCTTCGTGGGCCCGATCGCAGACGGTGATGACCAATGCCGGGATCTCGTCGACGTCCTCGATCCGGCGCGGCCGGGCACCGGCCAGGTCGAGGCCGATACGAGCGCCAGCGGCGACCGCTCCTGGGTGTACTCGGTCTGCGGGCGCGGTGCCGGCCGAGTCGGCGGCGACACCGGTGAGACGCTGCCAGAGCGCCGCAGCGAGCTGCGACCGTGCCGAGTTGTGCGTGCACACGAACAGCGCACTGCCGAAGGTGACGGAGAACCTCGGCACGAGCCGAGCCAGCGCCTGACGTTCGAGATGGACGTACCGCCGACGGCCGTCGCCCGACGAGCGATGTCGAGTGATCAGCCCCGCTCGCTCCAACACGTCGAGGTGATGCGCCAGCAGGTTCGACGGGAGGTCGAGCATGGCCTGCAACTCCACCGGTGCTCGATCCGAACCAACGAGCTCTTCGACGATCGCGAGTCGTGCCGGCTCGCCGAGCGCGGCATGGCGCGCCGCCCGCTTCTCCA
>JALZNU010000098.1 GCA_030857495.1 Actinomycetota bacterium
GCTCGCTGATGATCGACGGCCAGGCGCACGGTCCGCAACTCGGCACGGCGACGTGCCAGCTGCACATGCGCACGTTCCACTCTGGTCAGGTGATCGTCGTCGAGCCGTGGCGGGCGCGGGCGTTCCCGATCATTCGCGACCTGATGGTCGATCGCGGGCCGCTCGACCGGATCGTCGAGGTGGGCGGCTTCATCACGGCGCCGACGGGCGGCGCGCCCGATGCCAACCTGATCCCGATCCCCCAGCCCGTCGCCGAGGCCGCCATGGACGCCGCCGAGTGCATCGGCTGTGGCGCCTGCGTTGCGGCGTGCCCCAACGGCGCGGCGAACCTCTTCACGGGCGCCAAGGTCACCCACCTCAACCTGCTGCCCCAGGGCCAGGCCGAGCGGTACGCCAGGGCGGAGGCGATGGTGGAAAAGATGGAGGAGTACTTCGGCTCGTGCACGAACCACGGTGAGTGCGAGGCGGCGTGCCCGAAGTCGATCTCGATCGATGTCATCGCGCTGATGAACGCCGACTACCTGAAGTCGAAGTTCAAGAACCGCAAGGCGCTCAGCCGCTCCTGACGGCGCCGCCGGGCCAGTGCGTGCAGGCCGTCCCCACTGAAGGGTCAACCGTCGGCGACGACGGTGACGGCAGTCGTGTAGGAGTTGTTCACGCCGAGTGGCGACAACGCCAGGTCGAGGCGTAGCGCACCGAGCGTCTCGGGCACGACGAGCTCGACCGTGCCGACCTTGACGCAGCTGTCGGGCGGGATCTCGCCGGCGAACGCGACTCGGTGCGAACCCGCTGCCCAGTCGAACATCGCATCGACGCGCGCCGACGAGATCGACTCTCGGGTGTCGTTGACGACGTGCACGTCGATCGACAGCTGCTCGCCGGCCGTCACGAACACGGGCAGTGCGTCGGCCACCACGATGACCGGCCGGCAAGCGTCGACGACGGCCTGCCAACCGAGCTTCGGAGAGCGCTCGTGGTCGAGCACCGACCACGAGATGGCCGGTTCGGGATCGGCCAGCGAGAAGAAGCAGAAGCCGCCCGTCGGCCGGTACTTGAGGCGGCGCAGCGTCTCGATGTGTGAGCGCAGGAGGTGGGCTTGATAGAGCTGCGTCGCGTCGCGCCACGATTCGAAGCGGGCGTGCTCGTGCGGCGGGATCCGCTCGTCGAAGATCCACTTCTGCATCGCGTGCCGCTCGGCGAGCCGATCCCAATCGAGGTCTGGCCAGTTCTCCGGTTCGCAGAACGCGGCGTTGTTGGGCACCGCTTGCGCACCGAATTCGCTGACGAACCGCACGAGTCGCGGCAGCGACTTGGCGCGCCGTGCGAGCCCGTCGACATCTCCGGCGTACCAGCCGTAGTAGAGGTGGCTGTCGGTCCCCGACAGCGCAGGCAGGTGGGGCCCGACGCCGCTGTGGGGGATAGTGCGGCGCGACGGGTCGGCGCGCTCGAACGCTCGCTTCACCCATCGGTCGAGCACGGTTCGGTTCCACGACGGAACCTGCTGACCGAGCAGCGCCCGCAGCGAGCCACGATCGGTGTCGCCGCCGCTGCGCAGCGCGGCGACGGCGGGATCGTTGTGGGCCGTCCACTGGATGATCGAGGGATGGTGCCCGAGGTGGTTGACGGCCTCGATCGCCTGCAGCACCGCCTGGCGACGCACCGTCCGAGCCTGCTCCCACTGCAGCGGGAAGTCCTGCAGCAGGAGGATGCCCGCTTCGTCGGCGGCGTCGTACAGCGCGCGGTCGGCGATGTGGCCGTGCAGGCGCAGCACGTCGAGCCCGGCATCGACGGCTGACGCGACGTCGGCGGCGGCGTCTTCGGGTGACGCGTTGGCGAGCCCGGCGCGCGTCGGCAGGAGGTTGGCGCCTTTCAGGAAGAGGCGTTCGCCGTTGATCGAGCAGACGAAGTCGTTCCAGGCGATCTCTCTGAAGCCGGTGCGTCGCTGCCGCTCGTCGCTCACGGTTCCGTCGACGACCACCTCGATGCCGATCGTGGTGAGGTGCTGCGCCCCGAGCGAGCGTGGCCACCAGAGCGCCGGCCGGGGGACATCAAGGTTCCACTCGAGCTCGTTGATGCCTTCGGCGAGCGAGTGTTCGGACTCGTCGAGGGCGAGGCCGCCGGCGAGCGTGCGCAGCCGCACCCGTCGAGCAGCGTCGCTGTCGAGGTTGGCGTACAGCCGGAGGTGGGCTCTCGACTCGTCGGCGTCGCGGCAGATCACACGCAGCCGGTGGACTCGCACCGGGCCGGTCTCGTGCACGAGGACGGGGCGCCAGAGCCCGCCGGGATTCCACGTGCGGTCGATGCCCTCGCCGAACTGGAACGCGCCCGTGATGTTGCGCCTCCGATGCTGGCTCTCCTGGGCTGCGCACGTCACCTCGACGGCGAGCACGTGCTCGTCGCCGAGCCGGCTGAGGTCGGTGATGTCGAACGTGTGCGGGAAGAAGTAGCCCTCGGGGTCACCGAGGTAGGCGCCGTCGAGCCACACGTCGCCCTGGTAGAAGATCCCGTCGATCGTCACCCATCGACGTCGACCCTCGGCCGGCTCCGCCATCTCGAACCGCCGCCGGTAGAGCACAGGCCCATCGCTGTCGGCGAACGCAGGGTGGTCGCGCCAGTGCCCTGGCACGGGCGCGTCGACCCACGCCGCGTCGTCGGTTGCGAGTTCGATCCCGACGCGGCGGATCTCGTCGTCGGCGAGATGGGCTCGCCACGTCCCCGACAGATCCACGGCGGGCAGACTACAGACGGTGGTGGGGCTGGGCACGGGGACGGGTGCCGCCGATAGGTTCGGGCCATGGACTCCTCGACGGCCACTGACGACCCGAGCGGCCGTCCCGCGACGATCGGTGCGCTGCGGGAATCGGGATGGACCGCCGTGCCGGTCAAAGCGGAGTTGCGCCGCAACGCCGTTGCTCGCATCTCCGCCGGCGAGCCGCTGATCCCCGGCCTCTCCGGCTACGACGACACCGTCCTGCCGCAGCTCGAGAACGCCGTCCTCGCCGGCCACGACGTGATCTTCCTCGGTGAGCGCGGTCAGGCGAAGACCCGCATCATCCGCTCGTTGACGACGCTGCTCGACGAGTGGATGCCCATCGTCGCCGGTTCCGAGCTGCGCGACGACCCCACCAACCCGGTGTCG
Organism: Actinomycetota bacterium; assembly: GCA_030857495.1. Classification (GTDB taxonomy): domain Bacteria; phylum Actinomycetota; class Acidimicrobiia; order Acidimicrobiales; family Ilumatobacteraceae; genus JACDHN01. The sequence goes on from JALZNU010000098.1 coordinate 3,140, forward strand.
CGCCACGCTCGCGACCTCGTCGCCCTGCATGGCGACGACACACCCGTGGAGTGGGTGCCGCGCGACCGGCGCTTCGCCGAGAAGCTCGCCACGCCCGACACGTCGATCGCCGATCTCATCGGTGAGATCGACCCGATCAGGATTGCCGAGGGCCGCTACCTCTCCGACGAGCTTGCGCTGCACTACGGACTCGTGCCACGGGCGAACCGCGGCATCTTCGCGATCAACGAGTTGCCCGACCTCCCCGAGCGCATCCAGGTGGGGCTGCTCAACGTGCTCGAGGAGCGCGACGTGCAGATCAGGAGCTCCATGGTTCGCCTTGAGCTCGACGTGTGGCTCGTCGCCTCGGCGAACCCGGAGGACTACACGAACCGCGGCCGCATCATCACGCCGCTGAAGGATCGCTTCGGGAGCCAGATCCGAACGCACTACCCGTTGGAGGTGCCGACGGAGGTCGACATCATCCGCAGCGAAGCGCGTGCCATCGAGCTGCCCGATGCCTCGGTGTCCGTGCCCGACTACCTCGTCGACGTCGTCGCCACGTTCAGCCATCTGGCGAGGGCGAGCAGTCACGTCAACCAGCGCAGCGGCGTGAGCGTGCGACTGTCGGTCAGCAACTACGAGGCGCTCGCTGCGAACGCGCTGCGCCGCGGTCTGCGAGGAGGTGAGCGCGACGTCGTCGCCCGCGTCGACGACCTCGACGCGCTTGCGGCGTCGACGAGCGGCAAGATCGAGATCGAGTCGTTCGACGAGGGACGCGACGGCGCGATCATCGAGAACCTGTTGAGCGGTGCTGTGCTCGCCGTCTTCCGCGAGCGCGTCCCGGCCGAGATGCTGATTGCGATCACCGACTCGTTCGACGAGGGCACGGTCGTACACACCGGCGAGCACGTCGGGTCGCGCGAGATCGCCTCATTGCTCGAGCAGATCGACGCGCTGCGGGCGCCCGTCGCCACGCTCACGGGTGGCGACGAGTCGCCCGGCGCCGTCGCCAGCGCCGTCGAGTTCGTCCTCGAGGGGCTCCACCTGTCGAAGCGATTGAACAAGGACTCCGTCGGCGTCCGATCCACGTATCGCTCACGCTGAGGCGATGTCCGTCGCGCTCGGGACGACGACGCCCGGCTCGCCCGACTGGGATCGTCGCGACGACGTGGTGGCACGCGCCGTTGCGCTCATCGCCGACGGCGTCGTCGAACGAGCCGGCGTCACGGAGCTGGCGTCGATGCTCGGCATCGGTGCGCGCCAACTGAACGAGCTCGTCGTCACCGAGCTCGGCGCGACGCCGGCGAAGATCGCCCGCGACCACCGTCGGGCGATCGTCCGCTCGGCGATCTCACGGTCGCCGACCGCCGCGCCAACCGCATCTCCGCTGCGTCTCGCGCTCGGGGCCCGCCCGCCCTACGACCCGGCGGTGACGCTCGAGTTCCTCGCCCAGCGCGCCGTGCCGGGCATCGAGCACGTCGGCGGCGGTCGCTACACGCGCACGCTGTCGCTGCCTCATGGTCACGGTGTCGCCGCCGTCGAGCCGTCTGCGTCGGCGACCGGTATCGACGTCGAGCTCACGCTCGAGGATCCTTGCGACCTGACGCCTGCGGTTGCCCGCCTGCGCCGGCTGTTCGATCTCGATTCCGATCCTCAGGTCGTGGACGAGCACCTCGCCGCCGACCCGCTGCTGGCGCCGCTCGTGGCGGCGTCGCCGGGGCGACGTGTGCCGGGCACGGTCGACGTGTTCGAGACGGCGGTGCGCGCAGTCGTCGGTCAGCAGATCTCGATCGCCGGCGCCCGCACGGTCACGGGCCGCATCGTGCGCGCACTCGGCGAGCCGATCGAACGGTCCCTCGCCGCCGCTGCGGCGCCGTGCGAGCTCGTGTTCCCGTCGCCAGACGCCGTGGCGGCGGCACCGCCTGACGTGTTCGCCATGCCGGGCCGCCGCAAGGCGTCGATCGTCGCGCTCGGCCGAGCGGTGTTGGACGGCGACCTGCGCCTCGATGCCTCGATCTCGCGCGCCGAGCTCGCGTCGCAGCTCCTCGCGCTGCCGGGCATCGGGCCGTGGACTGCGGACTACGTCGCGATGCGCGGTCGGGGTGATCCGGACGCGTTCTTGCCGACGGATCTCGGCGTCGTGCGGGCCATCGCCGAGCTGCGAGGCGCGACGGTCGATCCGCAGCGATGGCGCCCGTGGCGTGCCTACGCGCTCCACCACCTGTGGGCCGTCCCGCACGGATCGGTATGACGAGCCCCGCGCGACGGGTCAGGTCTTGCTGCGGTCCTGGCGCGACTGCTCGCGACGGACGCGGGCCGCGTCCTGCTTCGCCTTGCGCTGCTCCCTGCGGCGGGCGAGCAGGGCCTGCCGATCGGGATCGTCGTCGTCGCGATGACGCTCGAACACGACGACCGGCGGCTCCTCGGCGGGCGGCAGCTTGACGTCGTCGTCGGACTTCAACAGGTCGCGGATGATGGCTGAGGCATTGGCCTCACCGGCGACGGTGGAGGCCAGCATGATGCGGGTCTCGGCCACCCCGTGACGCTCGATGATGCCGGGCAGCACGTCTCGCAGCTCGTCGCTCGACGGGTTGTCGGCGTGGTCGCCGAGCTGCTCGATGCAGTCGGCGAGGCAGGCGTCGACGAGTACCACGGCGAGGCTCTCCATCGTGCCGTCGATGCGTCCCTCGGCGGCTGCGGTGCGCACTGAGGCCGCATCGGTGGCGCCGAGCTCGGTGAGCGCGTCGCGGTGGTCCTCGTCGAGCGCGGCGACCATCGCGTCCAACTCCTCGTCGGTTGCAGCCTGGAAGGCGCGCCCCAGCAGGCCGAGCGATTGCAGGCGCGTGCGAGTCTGGTTCACGCCGGACGAGGGTAGCGCGACAGCGGCATTCGTGAACTTTGTGCGCGCACGACGCGCAAAAAACGGCACGAGTGTGCGATTTCTGTTACAGTTACGTCACATCAGCGCGAGCGCAACGACGCTCTCGTGGTGACATCCCACCCCCCCTTGATCAAGGAGCGTCAACATGCGCAAGACCCTGGCA
>JALZNU010000099.1 GCA_030857495.1 Actinomycetota bacterium
GGTCGAGCTGACCAGGGGCGTGCTCGGCGCGTCTCAGCGGCCGATGATCGGCGGGTTCGGGTTCGGCTGGGACCGCAAGGCGCCCGGTTCGTCGACGTTGACCGCGGCGTCGCTCGCCCTGTGGGCGGTCGATGCGCCCACCGTGCAGCGGCCACGGCGCCGTCAGCCCGGTGAGGGTGGACGCACGGCGATCGTGTTGTGATGCCGACCCGCCGAGCAGGTCGTCGACGTCGTCGAGCAGGTCGTCGCCGAGTCGACCGACGCCGTAGAACCCCCAACGAACCCCCAGCCTGTCCCGAGTCAAGATGCCAGTGACACGAATAGAGCCATCTAGCTGGTCGTTTATGGTCGGGCTGCCGAGATTTGAACTCGGGACCTCTTGTCCCCCAGACAAGCGCGCTAACCAAGCTGCGCCACAGCCCGCGTGTGGTGTGTGCTCGACGATGCTACCGGCGAGCCCAGGTTCGTGGGCCGCCAGATCTCGCCGGGTGACGGACGCGCCAGGTAGCACCCATGTTCCTACCGAAGTAGCATCAGCGCCGTGAAGTTGAGCATCAGCGTGCCCGCCGGAGATGTCGAGTTCATCGATCGCTATGCCGGCGAGCACCAGATCGGCGGCCGCTCGGGCGTGATCCAGCGAGCGCTGTCATTGCTCAGGACGCACGAACTCGCCGACGAGTACCGCGAGGCTTGGGGCGAATGGGACCCGGCCGACACCGAGCTCTGGGAGGCGGCGATCGCCGACGGCATCGAAGACACAGACGTCGATGCGACGCGGTGACGTCGTCCTCGTCGACCTCGAACCGACACGAGGCAGCGAGGCGAACAAGCAACGGCCAGCGGTCGTGGTGAGCAACGATGGCGCCAATTCCATCGCCCAGCGTCTCGGACGCGGTGTCGTGACCGTCGTCCCGGTGACGTCGAACCTCACCCGCGTCCATCCGTTCCAGGTCTTCCTCGCTGCCGACCGCTGCCGTCTGGCGCTCGACTCGAAGGCGCAGGCCGAACAGGTCCGCTCGGTTGCGATCGAGCGCCTCGGACGGGTCGTCGGCCGTCTGCCAGCCGATGTGATCACCGATCTCGATCGAGCGCTGCGACTTCACCTGGCTCTGTGATCAGAGGACAGGCTCACCGGCCGTCGGCCGTCGACCAGCGACCGACGCTCAGGCGAGGATCTCCCAGAAGCGCCACACGAGGTAGACGACGAGCGCGACGACCATCAGCTTGAAGTGCCACGGCGCCCGCAGGTCCTCTTCGTCGCCGACGGGGCGGATCTCGGGCTCCTCCAACTTCGCCCCGCAGGTCGGGCAGGTGCCGTCCTCGTTCATCGACGTCGGAGTGCGGTACTTGGCGCACTCCTCGCACCAGGGCATCAGCGCGAGCGCTTCCGAACTCGCAGCTTCAGCGGCGTCGAGCCGAACTCGAACGCCTCGCGGATCGAACGCTCGAGGTACCGCATGTAGTGCCGCGGCAGCTCACGATTGACGAACAGCGTGAACGTCGGCGGATCGGTGGCGCCCTGCACGGCGTAGAGCACTTTCGCTCCCCCACCGGCGGGCGCCCGTTGCTGCGCGGCGGCGATCACCTTGTTTACGTCGCGGGTCGGCACGCGGCGGTGGTACTGGGCGATGGAGTCCGACAGGATCGGCAGCAACCGGTTGACCCCTCGACCCGTCAATGCGGAGACGCGTAGCAGCGGCGCGTCGCCGAGGAAGGCGAGGCGCCGGGCGAGCTCGGCGAGCAGGTTCTCGCGCTGCTCGGGATCCGTCACGAGGTCCCACTTGTTGAGCAACACCAGGATCGGGCAGCCCGATGCGTCGACACGCTCGGCGAGCCGCTGATCCTGGCCCGTGACGCCCTCGGTCGCATCGATGACGAGCAGCGCGATGTCGGCGTCGTCGATCGCCCGCAGCGCACGCACCATCGAGTAGTACTCGGCGGAGTCGTCGATCTTCGCCCGCCGTCGCATGCCCGCCGTGTCGATGAACACGATCGGTCCGTCGTCGGTCTCGACGAGGGTGTCGATCGCATCGCGCGTGGTGCCCGGCATGTCGTGCACGACCGACCGGTCGGCGCCGACGAGCCGGTTGAACAGCGTCGACTTGCCGACGTTGGGACGGCCGACGATCGCCACCCTCGGCGGACGACCCGAGTCGGGGGTCCACGGTTCGCCGTCCTCACCCTCGGTCGCGAACGGATCGACGTACCCCTCCTCCACCTCCGGGCTGCCGGGGAGCTGCTCGATGACGACGTCGAGCAGGTCGCCGGCACGACGCCCGTGCAGCGCGCTCACCGGGATCGGCTCGCCGAGACCCAGGGCCAGGAACTCCCAACGCGAGTTCTCGCGGCCGTCGTTGTCCGCCTTGTTGGCGACGACCAGCACGCGATGCGAACCCCGTCGCAGCCACGCCGCGACCGCCTCGTCGTCATCGCTGACACCGACGGCGGCGTCGACGAGGAAGAGCACGAGATCGGCCTGTTCGACGGCCGCTTCGACCTGCCGGGCGATCTTGGCGTCGAGTCCCTCGGCACCCGGCATCCAGCCGCCCGTGTCGATCACACGGAAGTGATGTTCGAGCCACGACGCCTCTTGCACCTTGCGGTCGCGGGTGATGCCGGGGCGGTCCTCGACGATCGCCGACTGCTCGCCGACGATGCGGTTGAACAGCGTGGATTTGCCGACGTTGGGTCGACCGACGATTACCACCGAGGGCAGGTTGTCGGAGTCGTCAGCCACGACCGTCGAAGGCTATCGCCGTCGCCTGAGCGGTACCCTGTACCCCACGATGACCGTCGACCGTGTGCTCCTCGCACAGCCACGCGGATTCTGCGCCGGCGTCGAGATGGCCATCAAGGCACTGGCCTGGATGGTCCGCTCGTTCGAACCGCCCGTCTACTGCTACCACGAGATCGTCCACAACAAGCTCGTCGTCGACCGCTTCCGCGAGCTCGGCGTCGTGTTCGTCGACGACATCGACCAGATCGAGCCCGGGCGCCCGATCATGCTCTCTGCCCATGGTTCTGCACCCGAAGTCCTCGAGGCCGCCCGGGCCCGTGGTAGCTACGTCGTCGACTCCGTGTGTCCGCTCGTCACAAAGGTCCACCACGAGGTGAAGGTGCGTGCCGGCAAGGGGTACCGCATCGTCTACGTCGGCCACGAGGGCCACGAGGAGGCCGTCGGCACGATGGCCGTCGCTCCGGCGTCGATCTCACGCGTCGAGTCCGTCGCCGAGGTGGACGCCCTCCCCCGTTTCGGCGAACCGGTGGCGCTGCTCGCCCAGACGACCTTGTCGCACCGCGACTGGGCAGGTGTCGCCGATGCTGTACAGCAGCGGTTCGACGACGTGTGGACACCCGGTCGCAGCGATCTCTGCTTCGCCACCACGAACCGCCAATCGGCGCTGATGGAGCTGGCGCAGCGCTGCGACGCGATCGTCGTCATCGGCTCGGCCAACTCGTCCAACACGAGAGCGCTCGAACAGCTCGCACGAGACGAGGGCTGCGCCCGCGTGTGCCGCGTCAACTCTCACGAGGAGCTCCCCGACGACCTCGCCGGCACGATCGGCGTGACAGCAGGCGCCTCGGCACCGGAGGAGCTCGTCGAGGCCGTGATCGAGGCGCTGGCACCCACACAGGGCGTCTCGCTCGTCAGCGTCACGGAGGAGGACGAGTACTTTCCACCTCCGCGCAATCTGCGCGAGCTGCAGCTCGGCATCGAGTCGGCCGCCACCGTGATGGTCGGCGGCGCGCTGCTCACCCGTCCTGCGATGGACGACCGGCGCATTGGTGCCAGCGACGTCCTCGCCTCCCTCTGAAGGAGGCGTCAGTTGCGAGCGACCTGGCTCCATGCGACGTCACGGTCGACGCGGACATCGCCGGGGAGACCGAGGACGCGTTCGCCGAGGATGTTGCGCATGACCTCGCTCGTGCCGCCTTCGATGGAGTTCGCCCGGGCACGCAGGAACGCCTTCTGGAGTGTGTCGGCCGACCCCGCCGTCTCGGGCCGCACCATCTCGTAGCTGCCGTAGAGCATCCCGTCCGCCCCCAACAGGTCGACGACCGCGGCATAGATGTCCTTGTTCAGGTCGGCCGAGGCCATCTTGCCGATCGATCCTTCCGGACCGGGGTCGCCCATCCGGCGCATCTGGTTGGCACGGATGTTGGTGAGTCGCAGCACCTCGGCGCGGCTCCACAACGCGACGACCTTGTCTCTTGTCGCATCGTCGCGACGGTCGTCGGGCAGGTCGTTCCACACCTTGACGAGATCTGCGATGGCACCGGAGCCCTTCGGCGCGATCGAACCGCCGATGGACACTCGTTCGTTCATCAGCGTCGTCAACGACACGCGCCAGCCGTCACCAGGAGTGCCCAGCATCTCGGCGTCGGGAATGCGGGTGTCGGTGAAGTAGACCTCGTTGAACTCGGCCTCACCGGTGATCTGGCGCAGCGGGCGTATCTCGACGCCGGGGGCCGTCATGTCCACCACGAACGTGGTCAGCCCGGCATGCTTGACGGCCTCGGGGTCGGTGCGCACGACGAGCAGCCCCCACCTCGACAGGTGGGCGAGCGTCGTCCAGACCTTCTGCCCGTTGACGATCCACTCGTCGCCGTCACGGACACCGCGAGCTGCCAGCCCGGCGAAGTCGGATCCGGCGCCCGGCTCGGAGAACAACTGGCACCAGATCTCCTCGCCCGTGAACAACGGCCGCAGGTAGCGCCGCTTCTGCTCCTCGCTCCCCCACACCGCCACCGTCGGCCCGCACATGCCGTAGCCGATGGGGTTGCGGTACGCCGCGTGTGGTCCGCCGGCGTCGAGCACGCGCTCGTTGACCGTCTTCTGCAGGCCGGGTGAGAGACCGAGGCCACCGAAGCCTTCGTCGAAGTGGACCCAGGCGAGGCCGGCGTCGAACTGCGCGCCGAGGAACTCCACCGCCTTCGTCTCGCGAGGTGGGTGGCTGGCGAGCAAGTCGTCGATCGCGGCGTCGACCCGCTCCTGCTCGGTAGTGGGCTGCGCAGTCAGCGTCATGATCACCAGGGTACTTCCGGCCTACCGACGCCTTCGGGTCGCACCGGGCCTCCGATACCGTGCCGGGGCGTGCATCCCTACCTCGACTGGCCGGCACCGCTCGCCATCGCCCACCGCGGCGGTGCAGGGGACTTCCCCGAGAACACGATGCCGGCGTTCCAGTCGTCGATCGATCTCGGCTACCACTACCTCGAGACCGACGCGCAGGTCACTGCGGACGGCGTCGTCATGGCGTTCCACGACGACGACCTGGCACGGACGTGCGGACGGCCAGGACACATCTCCGAGCTGTCCGCCGACGACGTGGCGACGGCTCGCGTCCACGCCAGCGAACCGATCCCACTGCTCGAAGATCTGCTCACCACGTTCCCCGCCGCACGCTTCAACATCGACTGCAAGACCGATCCTGGCGTCGAGCCGCTCGTGGCGTTGCTGACCCGCCTCGACGTACTCGATCGAGTGTGCGTCGCGGCATTCAGCGACAAGCGCATCCAGCGCCTGCGTGGCGCGCTCGGTGACGGCGCCTGCACGGCGCTCGGGCAGGGCGAGATCGCCCGTCTCAAGCTTCGCGGCTCGGCGCCGGCCGGTCAGGCGGCTCAGGTCCCCGTCCGTGCCGGCAGCGTCACGGTGGTGACCTCGCGATTCCTTCGCAGGGCGGCGAACGCCGGCATCGCCGTCCACGTGTGGACGATCGACGACGCCGACGAGATGACGCGGCTGCTCGACATGGGTGTCGACGGCATCATGACCGACCGCCCGACCGTGCTGAAGGGCGTGCTCGCGGCGCGGGACGAGTGGCGGTGAGAAGGGACGCGCCACGCGCCGCGGCGCGACTGCGAGCTCGCAACGTGACCGTGACGCGCGGCGACCGCATCGTTGCTCGACGAGCCGACACCACGTCTGTGTCAGCAGATCCCGGTGACGCGGCGTGTTTCTCTTGACAGCGCGCGGGAGCGCGAACGCCACCCGGCGCGCAACGCCTGTGCAGCCGCACGGTGCTGCGCGCCAGACTGCTCGCCATGGGACACGTGGAGGTGAGCGGACTCGGGCACGTGCTGCCCGACGGGCGTGAGCTCTTCGCCGACGTGACGTTTCGCGTCGGTGACGGCGTCAAGTCGGCGCTCGTC
>JALZNU010000100.1 GCA_030857495.1 Actinomycetota bacterium
GAGCGCGACCGTGATGAGCACGACGAGCGAGACGACGGCGACGATCAGGTCACGCGGCGTGATCGACACGGGACCGATCTCCCACGCCGACTGGCTGGCGTAGTCGTTGTATGGGCGGCGACGGGACCGAAATCGGTGGAGGAAGACGTTCTTCAGCGCGATCGACAGTCCGACCGAGATCACCATCAGCGTGATGAGCGAGTACCCACGCCGTCGCAGCACGCCGAACAGCGTGCCGTTGAGGAACAGCCCGAATAGACCACCGAGGATCGTCGTGATCACGGCGGCGAGGATGAGGTGCACCCGTCCTCGGTCATCCACGAACGGCATGAACCCGAGCATGCTGATCCCGGTGACGTTGAACAAGAACGCCACGACGCCGCCGAACGTCACCATCTCGGCATGGGCGAAGTTCGTCAACCGTGTCGTGCCGAACACGAGGGAGAGCCCCACAGATGAGATCGCGATCAGGAGACCGAACCTCGTTCCGTCGACGAGCCGCTGGGCGAGCTTGTCGACGAACGGTTCGGTCGTGCTGGCCGCCTCTCCGGTGTTGAACGTGCGGGCGATCCGTGACGACGTGAACTGCCCCGACGTGATGACGAGCGACGCGCTCTCCTCCGGGATGTCGACATCGTCAGGCAACGTGTCGCGATCGACGGTGATCTCGTAGTCCCGGCGACCCTGCACGACGAGCTCGGCCAGGCCGTTCTCGTTCGTCTCGGCCGAGGCGACCTCCTCACCGCCTGCCGACACCGTGATGGTGACGCCAGGGACCGGCGTGTTCTCGCCCTCCAGGCGGTTCTGCACGCGCACGTTGATGGTGCGCTCGTCGTCTTCCTGAGCGTGCGCCGTGCGGGGCGGCGACATCACGGATGCCAATGCGATCAGGGCAAGCAGCGCCATCGCGACCACTTGTGCGGCTCGCCTCACTCGTTCCCCTCCCACACGATCGGCACACCTTAGAGCGCAGGCGTACTCCTGTCGTCCATGACGAGCCAGACGGTGATCGCCCACAGAATCGTCGCCCCCAGCACGTGCGCACCGACGAGCAGCGGCGGCACGTCGGCGAAGTACTGCACGTAGCCGATCATCCCCTGCAGCAGGGCGACGACGACCCACGAGGACAGGGCACGTGCGGTCGCCGACGAGGCGAGTGCCGGCGATGCCCGTAGGCGCAGTGCGAGTGCGAGCGCGACGGCGACGGCCGACAGCACGGTGAGGCTGTGGATCCTTGCAACGGTCGGTATGGCGAAGTCGAGACGGGTGACGTCCTCGTCGCCGGCGTGCGGCCCGGCGCCGGTCACGACGGTGCCGGTGACGAGGGCGATCCCCGTGACCGCAGCCAGCATCCAGCGGTGCCGGCGCAGTCGGGCGATACCGGGTTCGACGCGATGAGCAGCGCCGGATCTCCGCACGAGCACAACGGCATTGGCGACGAGCGCCATCGACAGGAGGAAGTGGCCCTGGACCGAGATCGGGTGCAGCTCGACCTTGATCAGCAGTGCGCCGAGGAGGATCTGGGCGATCACGCCCGCCACCAGGCCGTAGGCGAGCCACTCCAGGTCGGCGCGCCGTGGCGTGCGCAGGCGTGCGCCGAGTACGGCGATCGCCACGGCGGCGGCGACGGCGCCGGTGAAGAGGCGGTTGACCTGTTCGATCGCAGCGTGTCCCGTCGAGACGTCGACGAGACGCTCGGAGTTGCAGTTCGGCCAGTCGTCGCACCCGAGCCCGCTGCCCGACAGCCGCACGGCGGCGCCGGTGACGACGATCGCGCACAGCATCACGAGCGCGACCTTCGTGAGCTGGTGGTAGCGCTCAGGGGCGAGGGTGCGATCGCGCAGCGAGAGCGACGAAGGCACCATCGACACCCGGTCACGATACGGGGTGCATACAGTGCGCGTGTGTCCTCGTCGCCCGGCTGGTACCCCGATCCGAGCGGTCGCTTCGAGTTCCGCTATCACAACGGCGAGCGCTGGACGAGCGACGTTTCGGCCGACGGTGTGCGCTACGTCGACCGCAACCCGCCAGACCGCCCGAAGGGGACGACGGCGTCGCTCGTGCTCGGCATCGTCGGCATCGCGACGGCGTGGATGCCGGTGTTCTTCGTCATCGCCGTCGTCTGCGGCACGCTCGCCATCGTCCTGGCGACGCGAGCGCGAGGCGGGGTCGTCGACGAGGCATCGCGCCGGATCCTGCGAGCCGGCCTGTGGTGCGGCATCGTCGCCCTTGCGCTGAGCGTCGTCGGCCTGTGGTTCAGCATCGTGCTGCAGCGCGCCGTCGAGCGATACCGCGACCCCGAACCGAACACGGCCGACATCACCTCGTGCGTCGCCGAGAGCGGTGACGTCGTGCGGGCGAGCGGGTTCCTCACGAACGACAGCCCGTCGGCGGCGTCGTTCACGGTGCGCGTCGAGGTCGCCGGCACGACGAGCACGATCGAGACCGGGCGCCTCGAGCCGGGCGCGACCGAGGAGTTCACCGTGCGCCGTGACGCGTCGGGGTCAGTGGACTGCCGGGTCATCAGAGTCGACGGACCGCTGCCACTCGGTGTCGACGTCGACTGAACCCGAATCCGGCGCACCGTCCGGCGCGGTCGCCGCCACCCACGCCTCGTAGAGCCGGCCGTAGACACCGTCCTCGTCACGCAGCAGCTCGGCGTGCGTCCCGTCCTGCACGACCCTTCCGGCATCGACGACCAGCACACGATCGGCCCGAGCGGCCGTCGACAGCCGGTGAGCGATGGAGATCGTCGTCCTCCCCCGCGCCAGGTGATCGAGGGCACGCGACGTGCGCACCTCTGTCAGTGCGTCCACCGACGAGGTCGCCTCATCGAGCACCAGCACGTCGCTACCGGCGAGATCGGCCCGCAGCAGGGCGACGAGCTGGCGCTCGCCGGCTGACAGCTGCTCGCCACGCTCACCGACTCGTGTATCGATCCCGTCGGGCAGCGACGCGACCCAGTCGTCGAGGTCGAGGCGGCGGATCACGGCGTCGATGTCGTCGAGCGACGAGCCCGGTCGAGCGAAGCCGACGTTGATGGCGATCGACTCGTCGAACAGGAACGGCTCCTGCCCGACGACGACGAGCCGGGTGCGCAACTCGTCGTTGTCGACGAGCGGCAGCGGGACGCCTCCGAGGCGGATCTCGCCCTCCGTGGGATCGGCGAAGCGGGCGACGAGCCGCCCGAGCGTCGTCTTGCCCGAACCCGTCGCACCGACCAGCGCGACGTGCTGGCCGGCAGGGATGTGCACGGAGACGTCGCGCAGCACAGGCTGTTCGAGCACGTCCTCGCCACGGGCCGGGTAGGCGAACGTCACGTCGGCGATGTCGAGCGCTAGCGCACCCGCCGGCAGCGGCACGGGATCGGCAGGGGGCGGCGGACCCACGGGTACGTCGAGGATGCCGATGATGCGCCGCAGGCCTGCGACGGCGGTCTGGGTCTGCTCGAGCACTTCGGTGAACTCTGCGACAGGTTCGAGGAAGCGATACGTGAGGAACACGAAACCGACCATCGCACCCGCCGTCACGCCGCTCCCCGGACCGCGGGCGACACCGACGCCGACCACGGCGGCGACCGTCAGCGCCGAGAACACCTCACCACTCGGGAACAAGAAGGCGCCGATCACTCCGGTGCGCACGTTCGCCCGTCGCCGCTGCTTCACGAGGCCCTTCGTCGTCGTGGCGATCGACGGGCCGGCCCCGTAGGCACGCACGGTCTCGGCACCCGAGACGAGTTCGGACACGCCGGCGAGCATGTCGGAGTTGCGCTCTCGTGCCTCGCCGTACGCCTCGACGAGGCGGCGTTGCACGAGCCGCAACACGATGACGAGCGGCGCCGCGACCGCGAATGCGACCAACGCCAGCACCCAGTCGTAAGCAATCATCACGCCGGCCACCACGACGATGAGCGTCCCGTTGATGAGCCAGGCGAGACCACCCCACGCGAAGAACTGCGTCAGCGTCTCGATGTCGCTCGTGACACGCGAGACGAGTGCACCGCGGTGCTCCTCGCTGTGGTCGTGCAGGCTCAGCTGATGGATGTGGCGGATGAGACGCCCACGCAGGTCGTACAGCGCCTGCTCGGAACGCGTGCCGAGGCGAATCATTGCCTGGCGCTGCGCGACGCCGGCGATGGCGATCGCTGCCACGGCGATCGCGGCGAACGTCCCGACAAGGCCCATCCGGACGTCGTCCTGACCGATGATCGCCTTGTCGATGATCTGCTGCACGAGGATCGGCACGACGACGCGGCCTCCGGCACCGATCGCTGCGAGCAGCCAGGTGACGGCGAGGCCGTCGCGCAGGATGGGCGCTGCCTCCAGCCCACGGCCGATCGTCCGCGTCGCCGTCAGGGTCGCCGGCGTCGAGAAGCGGGCCGTCACGCCGGTTCCTGCACGCGCTCGCGGTCGGCCTCGAACGCCTCGACGAGGCCCCGGTACTCCGGCTGCGTGCGCATCAGCTCGCCGTGCGTGCCGTGCGCCGCGATCGTGCCACCGGTGAGGAACACGACCTCGTCGGCGAGCGCGATCGTCGACGGACGCGATGCCACCATCAACACCGTCATACCGCCGAGTGCATCCCGCAGGTTGGCGAGCACCGTCGCCTCCGTCGCCGGATCAAGGGCGGACGTCACGTCGTCGAGCACGAGCAGCGCCGGCCTGCGCACGATCGCCCTCGCCAGCGCGACGCGTTGACGCTGGCCTCCGCTCAGACTGACGCCGCGCTCGCCGACCACTGTGTCGAGGCCGTCGGGGAGACGTCGCACGAAGTCGTCGGCCGCTGCCAGCGACAGCGCATGCCACAGCTCCTCATCGGTCGACGACGAGCCGAGCGAGAGGTTGTGGCGCAACGTGCCGGAGAAGAGGAACGCCTCCTGGAACACGATCAGCACGTCGTCGGGATCGACCTCGACCACCCCATGACGGGGCGCGACGAGTCCGACGGACAGCTCGGCAAGGGTCGTCTTGCCGGCCCCGGTGGCACCGACCACGGCAACGAATCGGCTGCGCCCGACGGACATCGTCGCAGCGTGCAGCACCGGTGTGTCGGTGAAGCCGAACTCGACGTCGACGAGCGAGAGCGCAACGTCCGCGTCCGGTGCCGCGATCGCGTCGACGGGGTCGGCGACGATCGGCTCGTCGACCACGTCACGGACGCGCTGCCAACCAGCCGCCGAGTGCGGCAGCTCGGCGAGCGCGTAGCCGATGATCCGCAGCGGGAACACGAGCAGCGAGAACAGGAAGACGACGCTCGACAGCTCACCGACCGTTACCACGCCGGCCTGGAGGCGCATCGCGCCGACCGACACGAGTGCGACGGTCGCCAACGAAGGGATGACCTCGAGCAACGTCTCGAACAGCGCCCTGATCCTGATCGCCTTCACGCGAGCGTCTCGCAACGATCCTGCGACCGTCGCCAGCCGCTCGCTCTCGCGTCGCTCGGCGCCGAACGCCTTGACGAGCTGCACGCCCTCGAAGCTCTCGTGCACCCACGCCGAGAACCGTCCGAGGTGGTCCTGGGCCTCGTCGTAGTGGTGGGCGACCTTGCGCTCGTACACGAGGTTGACGGCGAACAGCACGGGGAACACGGCCACCGCGACGAGTCCCAGCACCGGGTCGATGACGATCAGCCAGATGCCGCTCACGGCGAGCAGCACGACGGTGCCGATCGCGAACGGCACAGGCGCCAGCACCGCAACCGCAGCGTCGACGTCGACCCCGGCGCGGGCGACGAGGTCGCCGTCGGCGCGACGCGCGTGCCACGGCAGCGGCTGCACGACGAGACGGTCGACGACGTCGGTGCTCAGCGTCTCGGAGACGAGGAATACGCCCATCGTCGCCCACACACGGCGGACGACGACGGCCGCCGCCCGCATCACTCCGACGGCGACGACGAGGCTCAGGGCGGCGATGGTCGTGCCACCGGCGACGTCACCGTCCTCGAACCGGGGGACGATCACTCTGTCGACGACTCGGCGTAGCACCGCACTCGACGCCACCGTGCACAGCGCGAACAACGACGCACCGGCGACGGCGATCGTGAACTGGCGTGGGTGCAGGCGCATCATCGTGCGCACCAGCGCGACGCCGGCGCGCAGCCGTGTGAGGCGTCCTGTGTCCTCGTCGATGGGCATCGTCCCGTTCT
>JALZNU010000101.1 GCA_030857495.1 Actinomycetota bacterium
TTGACGAGCACCGGGACGTGCGCCCACACGGGAGGCGTCCGGCCGACCGCGGTCCACAACATCTGCTGCTTCGGCGTGTTGGAGAGGTGCTCCTCGGCGCGCACGACGTGGGTGATGTCCATCGTCATGTCGTCGACGGCGTTGGCGAGCATGAACATCGGCGACCCGTCGCCACGCACGAGCACGAAGTCCTCGACGTCGGCGTTGTCGAAGCGGACCTCGCCGCGGACGAGGTCGTGCACCACCGTCTCGCCGTCGGGCACCCGGAATCGCAGCGCCCGCCCGGGCGCCGCCTCGAGCCCACGGTCACGTGAGTAGCCGTCGTAGCCGGGCTTGCCGCTCGCCTCGCCGCGAGCGCGGATCTCGTCACCGGTGAGGTCGCAGTAGTACGCCTTGCCGGCTTCGAACAGTTGCGTCGCGACGGCAAGGTGCGACGCCGCGTTGGCACGCTGCGAGTACGGTCCCTCGAACGCCGGGTCGGCGGAGTTGATGCCGATCCACGCCAAGGCGTCGACGATCCCCGTCACCCACTCCGGACGGTTGCGCGCCTCGTCGGTGTCCTCGATCCTGAGCACGAACGTGCCACCGAGGCGACGGGCGAGCGCCCAGTTGTAGAGCGCCGTCCTCGCTCCGCCGACGTGGAAGTACCCAGTCGGCGAGGGCGCGAAGCGCAGGCGCGGGGACTCGCTCATGGGCGATCCACGCTACCGGCGCCGCCTGCCGCGACGAGTCTGGGCGGGATCCGTCGCGACAGGTGGAAGCGGAACCACCCAGACCGTGGCGACCAACGCAGCCCTCCGGGCTGGCCCGGTCTCGTCAGGTGGGTCGGACGGAGGTGAGGGCGAGGTTGCGGAGTTGGCGAAGCGCGACAGAGAGGTTCGTGACGTCGAGCTTCTCGGCGCGACGGATCTCGCGGTACATCGCTTGCACTCGGGCGACCGAGCGATGGTTGTTGGCCGTCCAGGTGTCGACCGAGCCGTCGGACGAGCGCAACACGATGCCGGTGAGCGACGCGAGCGCGCTGAGCAGGTCGTCGCGCAGCGCCGAACGGGCCTGGCTCTCCCAGCGGTCAGAGCGCGGCAGCGCGCCGATGCCATCCCACAGCCAGAGGAGGTCGAGCTCGGCGTACACGCCCCAGTACGCGTTCGCCGCCTCGATCGGGGAGATCTCGTTGGCGTTGGCGAGCTCGACGAGGTCGAACCCAATGTGCAGCAACCCCCACACCACGCTTCGCTCGGCAAGACCCTCCGGCACACCGGCTGCGAGCCGCGACGCCTCGCGCGACGCCAGAACCTCGCCCATCCTGCCCTTGATGCACGGCCCGAGCCCCGTCGCCAGCTCGGTCATGCCGGGCTTGAAGTACTCGACGGCGGCACCGATGTCGAACGGTGGATGGCGATGGCGCAGCAGCCACAGTGACGAGCGCTCGTTCATCCGCCGGCACTCGAGGAAGAGCTCGATGCGCGTCTGCATCTGCACCTGCTCGGGCACCGCCTCGATCTCGTCCCACAGGTTGTCGATCCCGACGATCTCGCGCGCCGCGACCCAGCCTCTCGTCACCTCGGCGACGCCGCTGCCGGTCTCCTCGGTCATGCGGTGGTCGTAGGAGATGCCCGAGAGGTTCACCATCTGGTTGACGACCTGCGTGGCGATGATCTCCCTGCGCAACCGGTGCCGTGCGATCGCGTCGCCGAACCGTTCCCGCAGCGGTGTCGGGAAGTAGCGCAGGAGATCGTTCTCCAGCACGGGATCGTCGGGCAGGTCGCTGCGGATCGTCTCTGCCACGTTGGCATTCTTCGTGTACGCCATCAGCACCGAGAACTCCGGCGCGCAGAGTCCCATGCCGGTCGCCTGCCGCTCGGCGATCTGCTTGTCGCTCGGCAGGAACTCGAGCCCCCGATCGAGCCAGCCCTCCGCCTCGAGCTGCGTGATGTAGCGGGCGTGGACGTTGACCATCGGCAGCGACTGCTTCCGTGCGATCAGCAACGCCAGCGTCTGGGACTTGTTGTCGTCCAGCACGAGTGCGCCGACCTCGTTCGTCATCTCCTCCAGCAACGTGTTGCGCTGCTTCAGCGTCAGCTCGCCATCCGTGACGAGACCGTCGAGCAGGATCTTGAGGTTGACCTCGTGGTCCGAGCAGTCGACACCCGCCGAGTTGTCGATCGCGTCGGTGTAGATCAGCCCGCCGTTGAGGTCGTACTCGATGCGACCGAGCTGCGTCAGACCGAGGTTGCCGCCCTCACCGACCATGCGGGCGCGGATCTCGTTGCCGTTGATCCGCAACACGTCGTTGGCGCGGTCACCGACGTCGGTATGCGATTCGGTCGACGCCTTGACGTACGTCCCGATCCCGCCGTTCCACAGCAGGTCGACGGGCGCTCGCAGGATCGCAGAGATCACCTCCGTCGGCGCCATCGGCGCGTCGTCCTTGATGCCGAGCGCCTTGCGTGCCTCGTCTGACAGCGTCAGCGACTTCAGCTCACGGCCGAACACGCCGCCGCCGGCGGAGATCAAGCGCTCGTCGTAGTCCGCCCACGACGAGCGTGCGAGCTCGAACAGCCGGCGCCGTTCGGCGTGGGCCACGGTGGGGACGGGATCGGGGTCGATGAAGATGTGGCGATGATCGAAGGCGGCGAGGAGACGGATGTTCGGTGAGATCAACATCCCGTTGCCGAACACGTCGCCCGACATGTCGCCGACGCCGACCACACTGATCGAGTCACGATCGGCGTCCTTGCCGAGCATCGACGCATGGCGGCGAACGCTCTCCCACGCACCCCTCGCCGTGATGCCCATCGCCTTGTGGTCGTAGCCGGCACTCCCACCTGACGCGAACGCGTCGCCGAGCCAGAAGTCGTAGCTGGCGGACACCTCGTTGGCGATGTCGCTGAACGTCGCCGTGCCCTTGTCGGCGGCGACGACGAGGTAGGGATCGTCACCGTCATGGAGGACGGTGTCGGGGGGGTGCACGATCAGGCCGGCGACGATGTTGTCGGTGATGTCGAGCATCCCGCCGATGAACTTGCGGTAGCAGTCGATGCCGACGTCGCGCAGCGCGTTGCGATCCGCCGGCGGGTTCTTCACGACGAAGCCACCCTTTGCCCCGACCGGCACGATGACGGCGTTCTTCGTCATCTGCGCTTTCATCAGGCCGAGCACCTCGGTGCGGAAGTCCTCCCGGCGATCGCTCCAGCGCAGCCCGCCGCGGGCGATCGCTCCACCGCGCAGGTGAACACCCTCGACGGCGGGACCGCAGACCCAGATCTCGTGCGCCGGCCGGGGCAGCGGGAGGTCGGCGACCTTCTTCGGATCGAACTTGAACGAGATCTCGGGCCGTCCGCGCCATGCGTTCGTCCGCACCGTTGCCTCGATCAGCATCAGGAACGCACGACAGATGCGGTCCTCGTCGAGGCTCGGTACGGCGTCGAGCGACGTCAGCAGCTGCTGGCGGACACCATCTGCGGCGGCACGGTCGGTGAGGGCAGGGTCGAACCGCACGCGGAACAGCTCGACGAGCTGGCGCACGATCACGGGCTGACTGAGCAGCGTCGACTCGATGTACGACTGGCTGAACGCGAACCCGATCTGGCGCAGGTACTTCGCGTAGGCGCGAACGACGGCGACCTCGCGCACGGTGATGCTCGCCCGCAGGATCAGGCCGTTGAACGCGTCGGCCTCCACCTCGGCGGCCATCAGGGCCCTGAACGAGTTGTAGACCTCGTCCCGCTGCGACTCGCCCAGCTCGACGCCGGGCGGGAGCCGCACGCCGATGTCGTAGATGTGGACGCGGCCGGCGGGGGTGCGCACGTCGATGGGGTGCTCGTCGAGCGCGCTGAGGCCGAGGTGGCTCAGCAGCGGCAGGAGGTCGGCGAGGGCGATCTCACCGTCACGGCGATACACGCGGAACCGCCACTCGTCCTCTGGAGCGTGGAGCTCGTGGACGAACGCCGACCGCAACTCCGGGCCGTCAGGGGCGAGCACTTCGGCGATGCGGTCGAGGTCGCCGGCGGCGCTGCCCGGGTCGACGAGCTGGCGATACTCGGGCGGGAGGTAGCGCGCGACCTCCGTGTGCAGCCGGCGAGCCTCGACCTCGCCCCGTTCGACGACGAGGCAGCGCAGCAACCGGTCGCCCCACGACGTGGACATCTCATCGATCGCGTTCCCGAGCTGGTCGAGGTCGGGCACGGGATGGCCGTCGGGGGGTCGCACGCTGAGCGAGATTCGTGCCAGCGAGCTCTGGCCGATCACGGTCTCCAGTCCGCGGGACGTCGCCCCCTCGCCGGTGATGCCGTACGCCTCGTCGACCAGCGCGGCAACTCGATCGGGCAGGTCGCCGGTGAACCTGGATCGCGGCAGGTACACGAGCACCGTGTGCCACGGACCGGTCGGCTCGGGGACGTCGATCACGCGTACGAGCTGGCGCTCCTGCAAACCCACGATGTCGACGACGATCTCGGCAAGCGTGTCGCGGTCGAGCTCGAACACGATGTCGCGCGGCAGCGTCTCGGTGACGTTGCGCACCGCCCGGCCCAGGTACGAGCTGGGCTCCGCTCCCGTCAGCTCGAGCACGTCGTGGGCGCGGGCGCCCACGGTCGGGATGTCGTACACGCTCGAGCGGTAGGCCGTCGATCCGAGCAGGCCGACGAACCGGTGCTCGACGCCGCTGCCGGGCGGTCGCAACATGAGGCACAGCGGCCGCTCGGCGCGGTGCACCGTCGAAACGGCGTCGGTGCGGGCGATCACGACGGGCTCGTCGCTCAAGATTCCGGGCGGATCGAGCGACGACGACGACCGCAGCTGCCCGAGCGCCGTGCCGTCGCGCAGCGTGAGTGTTCCGTCGCTGCCACGGTCGTAGTCGGCGGCGCCGAGAAGCACGAAGTGCTCGTCGGCGAGCCACGGCACGAGCGGGTCGAGATCGGCGAGCGAGCGCAGGCGGTCGCGCATCTCGCCGAAGTCGGCCACGACACCCTGCACCTCGGCGATGGCCGCGGTCACCTCGGTCTCGAGCGCCCGTCCGGCGGCCTCGTCGCAGCGGTCGAGCTCGATCTGCGTCCACGCCTCCACCTCGGCCGCCTCGCCCGACCAGGCGGCGACGCGGTGGTCGGCGTCACGCACCACGTCGAGCATCGGGTGGACCAGGAGGTAGATCGCGAGCCCGTGGCGCTCGAGCACCATCCGCACCGTGTCGACCATGAACGGCACGTCGTCGGCGACAACGAGCAGGACCGAGTGCGTCGACTGCCAGCCGTGGCGATCGCGATCGGGTGACAGCACCTTGGCAATCGTCTGACCGGGCTCGCGGACCCGGCCGAGCGTCAGGTGCGCGACCGCGACGGCGTAGACGTCTTCGAGCTTGCGGTCGTCGACGTCGGACTCGGGAAGCTCCTCGTAGTAGCGAGGGAGGAACTCGGCCAGCACCGCATCGTCGGGCTGCCGCACCTGCGCCATCTCGGTGAGCTGGGCCAGGGCGGCGGCCAACTCGGCATGTCCCTGCATGTGCGATCACCCCATGGTCCGCCCGGCGTCGTTGCCGGGCATCTGGCCGCGATGGTAGCCGTGTTCATAACCTGGCCTTCATGGCTGGGCGAGATCCACACGCCGCACACCGTTCGGTGTCGGGAGGGCTTGCCAGGGCGGCCGTCTTCGGCGTCAACGACGGCCTCGTCTCCAACGTGTCCCTGGTGCTCGGCTTCGCCGGCAGCGGCGCCGACTCCAGCGTCGTGCGGCTCGCCGGCCTCGCCGGCGCCATCGCCGGCGGCGTCTCGATGGCGGCGGGCGAGTGGGTCAGCATCTCGGCACAGAACGACCTCGTCGAACGAGAGCTCGACGTCGAACGGCGCGAGCTGTTGCACAACACGACGTCGGAGACGTCCGAGCTCGTCGACATGTACGAGGCGCACGGGATGTCGCGGGCGAGTGCCCAGTCGGCCGCCGAGCAGGTGATGCGCGAGCCCGAGCGGGCGCTCGTGGTGCACGCCCGCGAGGAGTTCGGGGTCGATCCGTACGATCTGCCGTCACCGTGGCGGGCGGCGGCGCTGAGCCTCGTCTGCTTCCTCGTCGGTGCGCTCGCCCCGGTGGTGCCGTGGCTCTTCGACGTGTCAGGGACGGCGCCGAAGGTCACGTCGCTCGCGATCGGCGCCGTCG
>JALZNU010000102.1 GCA_030857495.1 Actinomycetota bacterium
AAGGCGAAGACCATCGCCAGGTCCTTGCGGGTGTGACGCCGGAAGTAGATGGCGACCGCGAAGAGGGCGATGGCGCAGAGGTCGATCGCGAGGCGGATCGCCAGCTCGGCGAAGTCCGTGGAGATCGGAACGGTCTCGGGGGGCATGGTGTCGAGCATCAGGCATCCAGATGAACAGCGGATGAACCGACGGTGAGAGCACTCTCATGTTCCGCACGGCCAAGAATCCCGAGTGAGTGTGTCGGGATTACGCCGCTAACGTGACTCACCGTCAGATCCGCGCATGCCGTTCAGGAGGCACCCACATGGCCGTTCGTCTCGGAGATCAAGCTCCCGACTTCACCGCAGAGACCACAGAGGGCACGATCAACTTCCACGAGTGGCTCGGCGATTCATGGGGCGTGCTGTTCAGCCATCCGAAGGACTTCACCCCCGTGTGCACGACCGAGCTCGGCTACGTGGCGAAGATCAAGCCCGAGTTCGACAAGCGCAACGTCAAAGTCATCGGCCTCTCGGTCGACCCCCTCGACAGCCATGCGCAGTGGCAGAAGGACATCGAGGAGACCCAGGGCACCGCCGTCAACTTCCCGATGATCGCCGACGCCGACAAGGCCGTCTCCGACAAGTACGACATGATCCACCCCAACGCCAGCGACACGACGACCGTGCGCTCGGTGTTCGTCATCGGACCGGACAAGAACGTCAAGCTGACGTTGACCTACCCGGCGTCGACTGGACGCAACTTCGACGAGCTGCTGCGTGTCATCGACTCGCTGCAGCTGACCGCCTACAAGAAGGTGGCAACGCCGGCCAACTGGAAGAACGGCGAGGACGTCATCATCGTCCCTGCCGTCTCGAACGAGGAGGCCAAGGAGTTGTTCCCCGGCGGCTGGGACGAGCAGAAGCCGTACCTGCGCGTGACGAAGCAGCCTTCTTGATCTGACGCCCACGGTGCAGCACCTGCTCACCGCGCGGGGGTACTCGACCGGCGCCGACGGGATCTTCGGTAGCGGGACGAAGTCTCGCGTTGTGAGCTTCCAGCGCTCCCGGGGTCTCGCAGCCGACGGGGTCGTCGGGCAGAACACGTGGGGCAAGTTGATCTCCAACGTGCAGTACGGCAGTCGCGGATCGACCGTGAGGGCTGCCCAGGCGCAGCTCAACAAGTACGGCCACCGACTGTCGGTCGACGGCATCTTCGGCAGCGGCACGCGGTCGGCGACGATTGCGTTCCAGCGTTCACGGGAAATCTCGGCGGACGGCATCGTCGGTCCGACGACGTGGTTGTACCTCACCTCGGGCGCCAGCGGCGGGGGCGGTGGCGGGAGTCGGTCGCTGCCAGTGCCTCGCAGTGCTCTGCCGCGCAGTGAGTACGACGACCCACATCACGACTACCCGGCGCTCGACCTGCCCGTCGGCACGGGCACGTCTGCCTACGCCGTCGTCGGGGCACCGCGACGCCGATCAGCAGCAGCTCGTGCGGGCTCGGCATGTCGCTGTCGGGGAGCGACGGAGGCAGCTACACCTACTGCCACTTCTCGTCGCGGGCGTGGACGTCAGGGTCGCGCAGCGTCTCGGCCGGCACGCGCATTGGGTACACGGGCAACACCGGCAACTCCACGGGTCCGCACCTGCACCTGCAGATCAGGGCCGGCGGCGCGCTGCGCTGCCCGGGCCGCATGATGCTCGCCATCTACGACGGAACCGCCGTGCCGAGCCCGGCATCGCTGCCGACGTCGGGTTGCTCGTACTGATCAGGTGACCGCTGCGACCCTCGCCCGCTTGGCGGCACGGCCGCGCTCCTCGCGATCAAGGATGAGCTTGCGCAGCCGTACGGACTTCGGCGTGACCTCGACGCTCTCTTCCTCGGTGATGAACTCGAGTGCCTGTTCGAGCGACATCGGGCGCGGAGGGATCAGCTTCTCGAAGGCTTCCGACGTCGACGAGCGGATGTTGTTGAGCTTCTTCTCTTTCGTCGGGTTGACATCCATGTCCTCGAGGCGTGCGTTCTCGCCGACGATCATGCCGAGGTAGACCTCGATGCCCGGTCCGACGAACAGCTGGCCGCGATCCTGCAGTGACACGAGCGCGTGCCCGGTGGTCGGGCCGCGACGGTCGGCGACGAGCGAGCCCCTCGTACGGGCCCTGATCTCGCCGGCCCACGGTTCGAACCGCTCGAACACGTGGTGCAGCAGCGCGGTTCCCCTCGTCTCGGTGAGCAGCTCGGTGCGGAAGCCGATGAGCCCGCGAGCCGGGACGATGTAGTCCATTCGCACCCAGCCCGTGCCGTGATTGACGATCTGCTCCATCCGGCCCTTGCGCAGCGCAAGCAGCTGGGTGAGCACCCCGACGAACGTGTCCGGCACGTCGACGGTGAGGCGGTCGACCGGCTCGTGCAACTTGCCGTCGATCTCGCGGGTCAGCACCTGTGGCTTTCCGACGGTCAGCTCGAAGCCCTCGCGCCGCATCATCTCCACGAGCACGGCGAGTTGCAGCTCGCCGCGTCCCTGCACCTCCCAGGCGTCGGGTCGTTCGGTCGGCAGCACGCGGATCGAGACGTTGCCGACGAGCTCGGCGTCGAGACGGTTCTTGACGAGGCGCGCCGTGAGCTGCGTGCCTTCGAGCCCGGCGAGCGGCGACGTGTTCGTGCCGATGATCATCGAGAGGCTCGGTTCGTCGATGTGCATGACCGGCAGCGGTCGCGGATCGTCGGGATCGGCAAGCGTCTCGCCGATCGTGATCTCGGGGATGCCGGCGATGGCGGCGATGTCGCCGGGGCCTGCCTCGTCGGCCGGCACACGATCGAGCGCCTTCGTGAGGTAGAGCTCGGTGATCTTCGCCCGCTCGATGCTGCCGTCGGTGCGGCACCAGGCGACGTTCTCGCCGCGACGCAGCGTGCCGGAACGCACCCTGCACAGGGCCAGACGGCCGACGTACGGCGAGGCGTCCAGGTTCGTGACGAGCGCCTGCAGCGGGACGTCGGGGTCGTAGCTCGGAGCGGGGATGCGCTCGACGAGCAGGTCGAGCAAGGGACGCAAGGACCCCTCGGGCAGCCCGGCGCCGTCAGCGGGGCGCTCGTGGCTCGCCTTGCCCTCGCGCGAAACGCAGTACATGATCGGGAAGTCGAGCTGATCCTCGTGGGCGTCGAGGTCGAGGAACAATTCCTCGACGTCGTGGACGACCTCGGCGATGCGAGCGTCAGGGCGGTCGACCTTGTTGATCACGAGGATCACCGGCAGGCGCGCCTCGAGGGTCTTGCGCAGCACGAAGCGGGTCTGGGGGAGCGGTCCCTCCGAGGCGTCGACGAGCAGCAGAACGCCGTCGACCATCGACAGTGCCCGCTCGACCTCGCCGCCGAAGTCGGCGTGACCGGGCGTGTCGACGATGTTGATCTTGACGTCGCCGTGCTGGACGGTCGTGTTCTTGGCGAGGATCGTTATCCCCTTCTCGCGCTCGAGATCCATCGAGTCCATGACGCGCTCGTTGATGTCCTGGTTCGCGCGGAACGCCCCCGATTGCCAGAGCATCTGGTCGACCAACGTGGTCTTGCCGTGGTCGACGTGGGCGATGATCGCCACGTTGCGCAGATCGGCGCGGGCTTGCATGAGGGATTCGGCTCCTGGTGTGGGGGACGTTCCAGCCTACGGCTGAGGACGGCGGACGTAGTCTTGACCCGATGGAGGTTCTCTCGCTCGGCTGCCGTACGGACCTGATGGTGCGCCGGCTCGGTGGGAGCGTCGTTGAGGACCACGGCGACCATCTCACGGTGATGACGCCGGCCAATCCGTCCTTCTGGTGGGGCAACTTCATCGTTGTCGCGGGTCCGTTCGGCGCCGGTGACGCCGAACGCTGCATCGATGTGGTCGACAAGGAGTTCCCCGATGCCGACCACGTCGCGATCGCCGTCGCGCAGGCCGATCGGGCGCAGGGCGATCTCGTCGATCTCCGCGAGTTCATCGATCGAGGCGTGCTGGTCGAGTACTCGACCGTGATGACGGCATCGGCACTGAAGCCTCCTTCGAGGGGCAACGACCGCGCAGTGTGCCGGCCGCTCGTGTCCGACGAGGACTGGCGCCTTGCACTCGATCTCGCGATGGCGTGCAACGAGTCCATCGCGCCGGCGGACTACCTGCCGTACGTGCGTCGTTCGCTCGAAGAGGCACGGGGGATGGCGCAGCGGGGCCACGGGGCGTGGTTCGGCGCGTTCACCGGCGACGAGCTGATGGCGTCGCTCGGCGTGTTCGGCGACGGGCACGGCGACGCCCGGTACCAGCGCGTCGAGACGCATCCTGACGCCCGTCGTCAGGGACTGGCTGGGACGCTCGTCCACGCCGCCGGCGAGTACGCCCGCGAGCAGCTCGGCGCGAAGCGGCTCGTGATCGTCGCCGATCCCAACCACCCGGCCGCCGACCTCTACCGCTCGCTCGGCTTCGAGGACGCCGAGGCACAGCTGCAACTCCTGCGCAGCCCCTCGTCCGAACCTCCCCAGGAGGGCATCGAGGATCTGGCCGCTGCCGCGGTGGAAGAGGAGCGGGAGTACCGCCAGTACCGGTTCCGCCGGCCGCCCGGTGCGTGCGAGATCCTGCTGGTACGCCACGGCGAGTCGGCGCCCTACCGGGACGGCATGTCGCACCCGATGGTCGACGGTCAGGGCGATCCGCCGCTCGATCCCGTCGGCGTCGAGCAGGCCCAGCACGTCGCCGACCGCTTTCGGCACTCTGGCGAGCCGATCACCGCCGTGTACGTGACCACCCTGCAGCGCACCGTGCAGACTGCGGCGCCGATCCTCGAGGTGCTGGGGATGGAGGCGACTGTCGAGCCGCGGCTGCGAGAGGTGCACCTCGGCGACTGGGAGGGCGGCGAGCTGCGGCGACGCTACGCGAACGGCGATCCCCTCACGCGCAGGCTGTCCGAGACAGGCCGCTGGGACATCCTCCCGGGCGCCGAGTCAGGCGACGCGTTCGCCGAACGTGTCCGCACCGGCGTCAACGACATCGCCTCGCGCCACCCCGACCAGTTGGTCGTGGTGGTCGTGCACGGTGGTGTGATCGGCCAGGTGATGGCCCAGGCCACCGGTGCACCGCCGCTGGGGTTCGGCGGTGCCGACAACGGCTCGATCTCGCACCTCGTCGTGTGGGACGGGCACTGGATCGTGCGCTGCTTCAACGACACGTCACATCTCTCGCCGACGTTCTCGACGGGTGACGCCGTTCAGCACCACGCGCCGAGATAGCGCGTGCCGACACTGCGCCCGGTCTCGTCAGCGATGAGCGGTGTGATGCCGGTGGCGACGTCGGCGGTCGGGACCTCCCCGGCCATCGGCGGGGGCCCCTTGTAGACTGGCGAGCCGCTGCTCCCGTAGCTCAGGGGATAGAGCGTCGGTTTCCTAAACCGTGCGTCGCAGGTTCGAATCCTGCCGGGGGCGCCCCAGAATGCGGCGTGCTGCCGTTCGCGGACGACGATCACGTTTTGCTCGAAACGAAACGGCCTACCTGTTCCTCGCCCACGACCTCACCGCCGCGACTGTAAATGCCGGGACATCACCGAGGCGGGGGGTCGAGGTCTTGCTCGAGAGCGAGGGCCACAGCCTCGTCCGCGCTCATCGCCCAGCCGTCGTGCCATGCGGCCGTGAACCGGGTCGCATCCATCGCTCGCCGGAGGGTGACGACGATGGCCTGGTGCCGCTGGGCCTCGGCCGGCGAGGGTGTCGCCCCTGCAGCCTTACGCAAGGCAGCGGCCCCGGCAGCGAGGCGGACCGCGCGTGCGAGCTGCTGTCGATGGGCAGCGAGCGCCGTGAACAGCTCGAGGCACTCGGCCAGGTCCGACCGCTCCCCGGCGCGCTGCCAGAGCACGGCCGCGGTCACGAGTGCCGAGTGTGCTTCGTCCACCGCCCCCAGCTCCAGGCGCGACGCGGCGAGGTTCGTGAGGGCGGCGGCCTCCCCGATCGCATCCCCAGCGGCGGCGAAACGCGATGCGCTCTCGTCGTGCAGGGCCACCGCCTCATCAACCAGTCGTCGCCGGCGGGCGACTTCGCCGAGGTTCGTGAGGGCGACGGCCATGCCGGCACTGTCGTCG
>JALZNU010000103.1 GCA_030857495.1 Actinomycetota bacterium
GACGCGGAGGGCCGGCCCGCCCTTCGCCTCGCGCTGCAGACCCGAGAGCAGCACATCCGGCGCGAGCGCGCGACCTCCAACATCTGCACCGCCCAGGTGCTGCTCGCCAACATTGCCGGCTTCTACGCCGCGTGGCACGGCCCTCACGGCCTACGACGAATCGCGACGCGCATCCATCGCCTCACGTCGAGCGCGGCGAACGCAATACGTGACGCCGGATCGACGCTGCTTCACGACACGTGGTTCGACACGATCACGATCGGCGACGTCGATGCCGACGACGCTGTCGCCCGGGCGGCGGCCGCCGGATTCGACATCCGCCGCGTCGACGACCGCACGATCGCGCTCACCTTTGACGAGACGACCACGCCGGCCGAGGTCGCCGCCGTCGTCGCTGCGTTGAGCGGCGGCGACGAGCCGACGCTCGATCTCGACGCGCCTCGCAGCGGTCTCGACGACGTGGCGCCACGTCGCGCCGAGCTGCTCCCCCAGTCCGTGTTCCACCGCCACCACAGCGAGCACGAGATGCTACGTTATCTCCGGCGTCTCGCGGACAAGGACCTCGCCCTCGACCGCACGATGATCCCGCTCGGGTCGTGCACGATGAAGCTCAACGCCACGACGGAGATGCAGCCGCTCACGTGGGCGGAGTTCTCTCAGGTGCACCCGTTCGCCCCTGCGACGTCGGTGACCGGCTACCAGGCGATGATCGACGAGCTGTCGGAGATGCTCGTCGCGATCACGGGCTACGACGCCGTCAGCCTGCAGCCCAACGCCGGAAGCCAGGGCGAGCTCGCCGGACTGCTCGCCGTGCGTGCGTACCATCGCCAACGTGGCGACCTCGCCCGAACACGCTGCCTCATCCCCTCGAGCGCGCACGGCACCAACGCCGCGAGCGCCGTGCTCGCCGGCATGGACGTGGCTGTCATCGGTTGCGACGACGGGGGCAACGTCGACGTCGACGACCTGGCGCGCCACCTCGACGCCGACGGCGACCGCGTGGCGGCGATCATGCTCACCTATCCGTCGACGCACGGCGTGTTCGAAGAGCAGAT
Organism: Actinomycetota bacterium; assembly: GCA_030857495.1. Classification (GTDB taxonomy): domain Bacteria; phylum Actinomycetota; class Acidimicrobiia; order Acidimicrobiales; family Ilumatobacteraceae; genus JACDHN01. Next base: position 1,056 of record JALZNU010000103.1, read on the forward strand.
AAGTGACATCTGCGCCATGGTCCACGACGCCGGCGGCCAGGTGTACATCGATGGCGCCAACCTGAACGCGCTCGTCGGGCTCGCCCAGCCCGGCACGTTCGGTGCCGACGTCAGCCACCTCAACCTGCACAAGACGTTCTGCATCCCCCACGGCGGTGGCGGACCCGGGGTCGGACCCGTCGCCGTGCGGGCGCACCTCGCGCCGTTCCTGCCGGGAGGCGAGCATGTCGGCCCCGTGGCGGCGGCGCCGTTCGGCTCGGCGAGCATCCTCACGATCGCCTGGGTCTACCTCAAGCTGATGGGGGCGGAGGGCGTGACCCGCGCGTCGAAGGTCGCCATTGCCTCGGCGAACTATCTCGCTGCGAGGCTCGATCAGTGCTTCCCCGTGCTCTACACCGGCCCCACCGGGCGCGTCGCTCACGAGTGCATCCTCGACGTGCGGCCGCTGACGAAGGCGACCGGTGTGACCGTCGACGACATCGCCAAGCGGCTCATCGACTTCGGCTTCCACGCACCGACGATGAGCTTCCCCGTCGCCGGCACGCTGATGGTGGAGCCCACCGAGAGCGAGACGAAGGCCGAGCTCGACCGCTTCTGCGAAGCGATCATCGAGATCCGAGCCGAGGTCGACGCCGTCGCCGCCGGCGAATGGTCGATCGGTGAGAGCCCCCTGCGTCACGCGCCGCACACGGCGGCGATGCTGATCGGCGAGTGGGAGCGCCCATACGCCCGCGAGCTCGGCGCCTATCCGATCTCGAACCTGCGCACGACGAAGTACTTCCCCCCGGTGGCGCGCGTCGACAACGCCCACGGCGATCGCAACCTCATGTGCTCGTGCGAGCCCCTCGAGGCGTATCAGTAGCTCGCGGCGCATCCGCCAGATAGCGGTCGCCGTCGGTCAGCGAACCGGCGTCGGCCCAGGCCTGCTCGGCCTGGTCGAGCCGGGCGACCGCCGACGGTCGAAGCTCGTCGGCCACGCCGGCGATGAGCGCGTTGAGCAGCGCGAGCGTGCCGACCTGACTGTCGAACGGTCCGACGGAGGCAGCGGACAGCACGAAGGCGTGGTCGGCGAGCGCAGCGAGCGGTGAGAGCACGTTGTCGGTCAACGCCACGACGTGCATCCCCTTGTCCGACGCCAGGCGGGTGGCGTCGAGCACCCAGCGGTCGTAGCGACGCAGGTCGATGGCGACGACGGTCGTCGCCGACGACGCGAACGCAAGCTCGCGCTGGCGGGCGACGTCGTTGCCCGTGAGGTGCACGACGCCGGGACGCAGCGAGTACAGATCGGCGACGAACTGGCCGGCGACCCCGCCAACCGCGTCGCCGGCGACGACGAGCACATCGATCGCCAGATCGGCGAGACGTGCGACCACGGCGACCAGCTCGTCGGCGTCAACTGCGTCGAGCGTGGCGTTGACGTTACCCACCTCGGTTGCCCTCACCCGTTCGATGGCGTGATCGTGCGCCTCCCCGTCGTGCTCGCGGATCCGCTCCGCAGCAGGGCGGAGCTGGTTCGCGAGATCGACCTGCACCGAGTCCTGCAGCGCACTGAAGCCTCGGTACCCGAGCTTCGTCGCCAGGCGCACGACGGTGGCGGCGCCGGTGCCCGCTGCCGCTGCGAGGTCGGCGACGGTGCCGAAGCCGACGAGGTGCGGACGCTCGACGATGACCCCGGCGACCCTGCGTTCGGAGACGGTCAACGCCGCACCCGCGTTCCGGATGCGATCGGCGACCTCCACGGGCGGGAGATACTAGATGGCGTGAATGCTCCGCCCCGACCGATCAGGTCGCTCGCCTCCGACAACGCTTCGACCGTCCATCCCGCCGTGATGGAGGCGATCGCCGCCGCGAACACCGGACACGCACTCCCCTACGGCGACGACGACCTCACCCGATCGTGCCAGCGCGCCTTCGACGAGCTGTTCGACACGGACACGCGTGCGTTCCTCACGTTCAACGGGACGGGCTCGAACCTCGTCGCCCTCGCCGCGTTGCTCGGACCTGCCGATGCCGTGGTCTGCACCCAGCAGGCGCACATCAACCTCGACGAGGCGGGCGCCCCCGAGCGGTTCCTCGGCGCGAAGTTGATCGATGTGCCGACGAGGGAGGCAAAGCTCGCTCCCGACGACCTGGCTCCGCTGCGCGAGCTGCTCGGCAACCCTCATCACGTGCAGCCCGCCGTGCTGTCTCTGACTCAGAGCACCGAGCTCGGCACCGTCTACCGAGAGGACGAGGTGGCTGCCCTGTGTGGTGCAGCGCACGAGCTCGGCATGCGCGTCCACGTCGACGGCGCCCGCATCGCCAACGCCGTAGCCGCGTGTGGCGGCACGCGCGAGGCGCTGCGGCGGATGACCATCGGGGCCGGTGTCGACGTGCTCACGTTCGGTGGCACCAAGAACGGGCTGATGGGCGCCGAAGCGGTCGTGTTCCTCGACCCCGACCTCGCCACCCGCGGTGAGCTGCTGCGCAAGCAGGCCAACCAGCTGGCGTCCAAGATGCGCTACCTCGCGGCTCAGGTCATGGCGATTCTCGAGGACGATCTTTGGCTCGAGCTGGCCGGTCACGCCAACGACATGACCCGTCGACTGTGGGAAGCGACGACCCCGATTGCCGGCGTCGTCCACGATCGTGCACCCGAGGTCAACTCGCTCTTCCCCGTACTGCCCGCCGCCGCCATCGAACCGTTGCGCGAGTGGTGCTTCTTCTGGGATTGGGAGCCGTCGCGATGCCAGGTCAGGTGGATGACGGCGTGGGACACGACGACCGAGGACGTCGAGCAGTTCGCACGTGGCATCCGCCACTACTTGGCGAGTGCAATTGACTAGACCGTTTCGGTGCTTCTACATTTCAAGTTGCACGGTCCAGTCGAAGGGGGTCTCGATGGAATCGCTCGAGTTGGGTGTGCGGCTTGCCGCCGCCGATGACGTCTGGATGGACGCGGCCGCCTGCAAGGGGCTCACCCACCTGTTCTTCCCAGGCCCCGCCGAGCGGCCGCAGGCCCGCCAGCGGCGCGAAGCCACCGCTCGCAGCGTCTGTGGGTCCTGCGCCGTGCAGGGCGACTGTCGCACCTTCGCACGGACGCACCACGAGTACGGGCTGTGGGGTGGCGAGAGCGAGGACGAGCGGCATTCGGCCGGCTACCGGTTGATCGCTCCCATCGGCGTGCGGGCCCGGGGCGCCTGATCCGAACCGGACACGTCTGCGTCGTCGGTAGCGCCAATCTGGACATCGTCGCTGCAGCGTCACGGCATCCCCACCCGGGCGAGACGGTGCTCGGCACGGCGTACGCGCAGCATCCGGGCGGCAAGGGCCTCAACCAGGCGGTCGCCGCTGCACGGGCAGGCGCCACCGTACGGTTCGTCGGTGCCGTCGGCAACGACGACGCGGGACGCCTGCTCTTCGACGTCCTCTCGAGCGAGGGCATCGACGCCTCTGAGGTGCGAACATCGACGATGCCCACGGGACGTGCCGTGATCGTGGTCGCCGACGAGGGCGAGAACACGATCGTCGTCGTGCCCGGCGCGAACGCGGACGCGGTGGTGACGTCGCTGCCGCCGTGCGACGTCGTGCTCGCACAGTTCGAACTGCGGCTCGCCGTCATCGCGGGTGCACTGCGTACGGCACGCGAGCGCGGCATCCTCACGATGCTCAACCCTGCGCCGGTGGTGGCGCTCGGCGACGCGCTGCGCGACGTACTCGCAATGTGCGACGTCGTCGTGCCCAACGAGCACGAGTTGGAGTTGCTCGGCGGTGCACCTGCGCTGCTCGCCACGGGCGTCGGCACCGTCATCGTGACGAAGGGTGCGCGGGGAGTGGACGTGGTGCGTGGGGACGGCGTCGAACACGTCGACGCACATGAGGTGACGCCGGTCGACACGACGGGTGCCGGCGACACGTTCTGCGGGTATCTCGCCGCTGGGCTTGCTGCCGGAGTGGACGACGGTGACGCGGTCCGGCGCGCCGTGGTCGCAGCGGCGCTCTCGACTACGCGCGCCGGTGCGGTGCCGTCGATTCCCACAGCCAGCGAGGTCGCCGCCGCCGCCGCTGAGGAGGCGAGCCGATAGGCGAGCCGACCAAGCGTTACGGCGCGTTGTTTCGGCTGCGAAGCAGCCGAAATGAAGTCGTGCCGCAGCGCAGAGGCGACCTGTCCGCGCAAGCCCTCAGTGACGCAGCGTCAATGCTGTCCAACCCTGCGTGTCGTGTCGCTCCACGAGGTGCATCGGTTCGAGCGCGGCGAGCACGTGATCGTCGCGGCGGCGTAGCAGGCCGCTCACGACGAGCACCCCGCCGGGCGCCGTCAACCGTCTGAGGTCGGGGGCGAGCGAGATCAGCACGGGTGCGAGGATGTTGGCGACGACGATGTCGAACGGCCCGTCGAGCTCGGCGACCGGCGTGCGACGGGCGTCGAGGACGGCGTCGACGTGGTTGCGTTTGGCGTTGTCGGCTGTCGCCTCGATCGCTGCCTGAGAGACGTCGACGGCGACGACGCTGGGGGCACCCCCGACCGCCGCAACGATGCCAAGGACACCGCTTCCACAGCCGACGTCGAGGACCGACGCGCCAGGCCATTGCACCGCACGCATTGCTCGCAGCGAGGCGATCGTCGTCGGGTGGTCGCCGAGCCCGAACGCCGCGCCAGGATCGATGCGCACCACGGTCAATCCGGGTCCCGTCTCGGTGTCGAACGACGTCCACGACGGGACGACGACGAGGTCGCTCGCGATCCACGACGCCACGGCGTGTGCCCGCCACGAGTCCATGACGGATTCGTCGAGTTCGGCGACGTGCCACCGCCAGCGCGTCGGGAATGACTCGGCAGAGGCGGTGAGCGCGAGCTCGTCGTCACCGAGCACGGTGACCAGCTCGACGAGCGTCGAGTCGGTCGGCGCATCGCGTTCCTCGATCGCCGCCGCGCCGAGCGACCACAGCACGTCGGCGGCGAGCTCGGACTCGCTCGCCGGCACGGTGACGACGAATGCCCGCATCAGT
>JALZNU010000104.1 GCA_030857495.1 Actinomycetota bacterium
CGCTCGAGCAGGTACTGCTCCCCGCCGCGGCGGGCCTCGATCACTGCGGCGGAGCCGCCGGTCACACGCTCGAACTCGAGCAGCCCGTCGAGCACCGTGATCGTCGTGTCGAACGAGGAGCGCACCGACCCGTTCTCTGACTCGCAGTTCCAGCCGCCGTCGGCGAGCCGCTCGCCGAGGATCCGCTCGACGATCGGCGCGACGTCGACCCCGAAGTAGGCGCCGGTCTCGATCGTCCGACCGTTGATGCACGGCTCGACCTCGCCGTCGAAGTACCGCTGACCGGCGTGCTCCCAGCGCCCATGCTCGGCGACGAGCGGGATCGCCCGGCGGGCCGCCTCCGACGCCGGGTCGAGCCCGAAGATCTGCAGGGTCTGCAGGGTGTGCATCGTCGCGGTCCACGGTTGCCCGGGTTCACCGCCGGTGTATGCCGCTGGGAAGCAGGCGCCGCCCTCCCACAACCCGTCGGCACCCTCGAGCGCCAGGAGGTGGGCGCCCCAGCCCTCGTGCTCTACGCGTGCTCGCTCGGTAGCGACCTCGTCGCGCGAGGCATCGGTGAGATCGCGCAGCACCTGCCAGCGGACGGCGGGATCCCCTTCGAGCAACCAATCGGTCACGCCCACCGGCGCAGGCTAGACCAGCCCGGCCGACGGCGGCTCGGGGCCGGCCTCGACAACCTCATCCCGCTCTGTTCACCGCCATCACGACCTCGTGCAGCACGACAACGGTTGGCGGCTCACGCTGGACAAGACCGACCGAACGCTCACCGTGGCACTCGCCGACGGCAGCGCGACACGCACGATGCGCCCCGCAGGACTGCCGCCGCCTGCCACCCGCGCTGGGCCTCGTCTGCCGTCCGAACCGAGTACCACCGCCGCCTGACGAGCGGCAGCCATGGCCTCGAGCCTCCGACGTTTGTCCTGCGCCGAGTCCGGGCATGTTCTCGTCTGCCCTTCGATCCGATAGGAACTCACCATGAAGAAGATCCTGATCCTGGTTGCCGCCGGTGCGGCGGCCGCCTACTTCCTCGATCCCGACAACGGTGTCAAGCGCCGCGAGGACGCCAAGGCGAAGGTCAACTCGTTCGGCACCGCGTCCTGACGACGCTGCCACTGTCCCCATCCCATACGAAAGAATCGTGACGATGAAGTACTCCAAGCTCACCGACCAGGCCTCCGACCTCGCCAGCACGGTCGGCGACACCCTCACCGACGCCGTCTCCGTCGGACTCGACCGCGGACGCGACCTCGTGTCCACCGCAGCCGATCGGCTTCCGGACCCGTCGACGGCGAGCGATTGGACCCGCCAGCACGTGCCCGGCCTGAAGCCGCCCAAGTCGCGTGGGCTCTCCTCGTGGCTGCCGCTCATCGGCGCCATCGCCGTCGTCGCTGCCGTGGTGTGGTGGCTGCGCCGCGACAACGACTCCGACAACATCACGCCTTGAGCCGCGGGCGGGCGATGCGCCTGCTCAGTCCGAGGTCACCATGTCGGCGCCATCGCGGTCGGCGCCGTCGACGAGCAGTACGTTCAGCGCGTCGAGGCTGCGCCGCAGCAGACGTGACACGTGCATCTGAGAGATGCCGATGACCTCGGCGATCCCCGTCTGCGACATCTGCTCGAAGTACCGCAACCGGACGATCTCGCGCTCACGCTCGGGCAGGATCGCCATGAGACGCTCTACCAGCACCCGGTCGAGCACACCGAGGAGGGCGTTGTCCTCGCTTCCGAGCGCACTCGGCACATGGCCGTCCTCGGCGACGTCGATGCTCTGCGGTCGCGCCGCGCTGCCGGCGGCGATCGCCTCGACTACCTCGTCGTTCGAGACGTGGAGGTAGTCGGCTAGTTCCGACACACTCGGCGATCGGCCGAGGCGCTGCGCCAACTGCTCGCTCAACCTGGCGACACCGAGCGATCGCTCCTGCACGGCACGAGGGACACGGAGCGTCCATGACGAATCACGGAAGTAGCGCTTGATCTCGCCTTCTATCGTGCGCCCGGCAAAAGCGGAGAACGGGACACCGCGCTCCGGATCGAAGCGCTCGACCGCCTTCACGACCGCAAGGAAGGCCACCTGCCGGACGTCCTCGTCGATACCCCTCGTCGAGTAGCGCTGCGCGATGTGGGCACCGAGGCCGAGATTCGCCTCCACGAGCTCGTTGCGCAGCTCACGCGAACGGGTGCGCGCGTACTCGTGCCAGCGCTCGTCGAGGGCCATGGTCAGCTCGTCGACGTCGGGTTGGTCGACATCGCCAACGGGACGGCGCCCGCCGCGATCGTGACGTCGAAGCCGTCGTCACGGAGCCGATACTCCGGCGCCACGGCCGCAAGGATCCGCTCAGCCAGCTCGTCGACCGTCAACGCCCCGGGCCGCTCGCCGGCGGCGAACGGTCCACGATCGGCCGATGCGGCGACGACGAGCTCGGAACGTGCACCGCCACGACGGCGCAACTCGACGCGCACTCGGTCGTCAGGTCCGAGTGCCTCGACGAGGGCCATCATGAGCTCGTTGACGGCGATGCGCACCCGCTCGAGATCGTCGACGTCGAAGCCTGCGTCCGCCGCCAGTGTTGCGGAGAGCACCCGCACGGCCGAGAGGTAGCGGGCGTCAGCGGGGACGACCAGCTCGACCACCTCGGCTGCGTCGAGATCTCGGTTCGGCTCGCCGCTCATCGGCGCATCGCTCACCGCACACCGCCCATGTTCACACTCCTGTCAGGCGACCCCGGCTGATCGCCGGACACACCACCCGATGATGGCACGTGCCGGGCGCGACTCGGCCGGTCACGCGTCGCGGACCTGTAGGCGACACTCGATCGACACCCATCCGTCGAGACTCGACACCTCGATGGAAGGGCAGAGACGGCGGATGATGCCGAGCCCGCGTCCTGACTCGGCGTCGGCACCGGGCAGCCGCCATGTCTCGACAGGTTGCAGCGACGACGCGCCGACCTCGTTCGACGCACGCACGACGACGTCGCCGGCGTCGGCCCACACCTCGAGGCGGACCTGCTCGCCAGCGCCGTGGCGCATCGCGTTGGCGACGAGCTCGTCGACGAGCAGCGCCAAGTCCATCGACGCATCCGCCGTGAGCGACAGCGAACCCGTGGCCGACGCCGCCGCCGACCGGGCCGAGTGCAGGTAGCGGACGTCGGAGGGGTACGTCACGTCAAGCCCGAGACCTGCCGAGCGGACTGATTCCGCAGCGCGCGACGACGACGATCCGGACACGTTCAGACGTGTACCCGCACGACATCGAGCGCAAACGGGTGGGACGACCTTCGCTCACACCTCCCCGATCTGCTACTTGTTGCACATGGACGCGCAGGTGGCCGGTGCCATCGCCGGGTTGGCAGAGGCGACGCGTCACGGTGCCGTCGTCCAAGACGACACGGGAACAATCGTCTGGTGCAACGAAGCGGCGACTGCGCTGCTCGGCATGCCGAAGAGCGAGCTCATCGGTCAGCGAGCGCTCATGAATCCGGGTCGGTTCTGCCACGCCGACGGCACGCCGCTCGATCTCGGCTCGCTCCCCCCGTACGCGGTGGTGACCGCCGGCAGGATCCACGCCGAATCCGTCGTCGGGGTGACGGCGTGCGACGGCGACGACATCGTCCGTTGGGTGGAGATGGACACGCACCGAGTGGCGGGGGCACCCAACGGCAGCGACTACATCGTCACTTCGATCCTCGACGTCACCCATCGCGCCGACACCCACCGAGAGATGGCGGCCACCTTGCGAGCGTTTCGCCTCAGCCTGCGCCAACCCGACCTGCCCCCGCTCGATGGCATCGATATCGACGCGAGGTGCCGGTTGGCGAGCGGCTCGCCGATCGCCGGGGGCGACTTCTACGACGTCATGGACCTCGGCGACGGTTCCGTGGCGTTCTTCGTCGGCGACGTTCAGGGCCACGGTCTCGGTCCGGCCAACGACACGGCCATGGCCCGCCACACGCTGCGAGCTGCGGCGTTGCACACCGACTCTCCCGCCATCGCGTTGTCCTGGCTGCACGAGGCGCTGTCGCGGTCCGAGAGCCAGCGGTCCTGCACAGCGGCGTTCGGCATTGTCATCACCACCGATCGCGGCGTCGAGGTGCGCTACAGCCTCGCCGGCCATCCCCTTCCGCTGCTGGTGAGTGACGGCGCACCCACCGTGTACGACGGGGCGGGAGGGCCGCTGCTCGGCACGGTGGACCACATCGACCTGCCCGTCAACACCACGCTCCTGACGCCCGGGAGTGCGTTCATCTTCTACACCGACGGCGTCACCGACGCGTCCACACCGCGCCTGAGCGACGACGAGCTGGCGGCGCTCGCTTGCTGGCACCCCTCGGCCAAGGAGATCGTCGACGACATCCTCCACACCAGCGCCGGCAACGGCGAGCCATTCGGCGACGACACCGCCGTCCTCGTCATCTCCTGCTGCCCGCGCGCAGACTCCCGGTGAAGGCACTCCTCGTCCGGCTCGACCGGCTGCAGCGCCGGCACCGCTGGACGGCGCTGCCGATCGCTGTCTACACGCGCTTCAACGAGCACCAGGGTGCTCGCCTCGCGGCGAACGCCTCGTACTTCGCGTTCTTCAGCATCTTCCCGCTGATGCTCGCCTTCACCACCATCCTCGGTCTCGTGCTGGAGGACAACCCGGAGCTGCTCGCCGACATCAAGGACTCGGTTATCAGCAACATCCCGGTCATCGGCTCGCAGATCGGCTCGACTGACGCGCTGACCGGCAACATCGTCGCGCTCGTCGTCGGGATCGTGCTTGCGATCATGGGAGGATTGCGGCTGATCGACGCGCTGCAGTACGCCCTCAACGAGCTGTGGGACGTTCCGTTGCACGCCCGACCCGGCGGACTGTCGAGCAGGATCAGAGGGGTCCTCGTACTCGCGGTGTTCGGTGGTGGGATCATCGGGTCGACCGTGCTCGCCAGCCTCCCTGCGGCGCTCGACCTCGGTCCCGTCGGACCCCTCGTCGGCATCGTCGCCAGCGTGCTCGCCAACATCCTCGCCATCGTCGGCGTGCAGATGTTGCTGCTCGCGCACCGCCCCACGTTGCGCGAGGTCCTTCCCGGCTCCATCCTCGCCGGCGTCGTCATCCACGTGCTGCAACAGCTGGGTGTCGTCCTCGCCCAACAGCTGAGCGGCTCGTCGGACACCTACGGCGCACTCGCTGCCATCATCGGCCTGCTTGCGTTCTTCCATCTCGTGTTCCGCGTGCTGCTGCTGTCGCTCGAGCTCAACGCCGTCCGAGCCAGGGGTCTCGTGCCGCGCAGCATCCTCAAGGACGACGACCTCACCGACGGCGACCGGCGGGCACTGCTGCTCGACGTGCAGCGAGTGCAGCGCAACCCGCGCGTCGGCTACGCGATCGCCGTCGGCGGGCTCGTGGCGAGCGACGACGACCTCGTCCGCTGAGCGGGCCAGTCGGCGAGCTACACGCCGGCGACGTGGAAGTGGTCGTCGAGCCCCGATATCTCGAAGAGCCGTCGCACGGCGGGGCTGGGAGCCGACACCTCGAGCCTGCCGCCACCCTCGTCGAAGCGGCGGTGGTACTCGAGCAGGATCTGCAACGCCGACGAATCGATGAACGTGACTGCCGACAGATCGACGACGACGGTTTCCGACGGTGTGACGATGCGCTCTTCGAGCGGCTCGGCGAGTTGCGGTGCGCTGAACCCGTCGAGCTCACCACTGACCGTGATGGTGCCGTCGTCGGCGACATCGACCGAGACCTGCATGGGGGGAACAGTACTGCCGCCCACGTGCTCGGTCGTACGGGATGAGGGCTCGCGGGCGATCAACGGCGCTTCCGCTTGGGAGGTTCCGCCGCCGTCTCGTCTTTGAGCACGCCCTGTGCCAACGCCTCGTCGAGGTAGTCCTCTGCCGCCTGCGACGAAACCTTCAGTGCCGGCGCGATCTCCGAGATCAGGTTGACCCTGGCGCGCTCGTACATCGTGCGCTCGGCGGCCGACAGCGAGGCGTCACGATTGCGAGC
>JALZNU010000008.1 GCA_030857495.1 Actinomycetota bacterium
CGTACACGCGAGAGCAGACGGGCTATCCGCTCGCCGGTTGGTTCAGCTTCCAGCCGATGTGGGACGAGATCGCAGCCAGCGAGCCCGAGCTGTTCGACTGAATTCCGCACCGCGACCGCCCGCCGCTCGCGCCTCCATCGGCCCCCGGTCGGGCGTCGTCGGTCGCTATCTCGACACCGCGACACCGGAGGCGCTGTTCGTCCTCGGCGCGGTGTCGCAGTACGTCGGCGCGACGCTCGCGGTGCTCGTCTTCGACGAGATCTCTGCCGCCGCTGTGGCGTGGCTACGGGTGATCGGCGCCGCCGTCACGCTGCTCGTTATCGCGCGACACGACCTGCGCGGCTGGACTCGGCCGCAACTCGTCGCGGCGGCGACGTTCGGCATCGCCACAGCGCTGATGAACCTGTTCTTCTACCTCGGGCTCGAGCGCACCGATCTCGGCAAGAGCGTCGCCATCGAGTTCATCGGGCCCGTCGTCGTCGCCGCGGTGCAGACGAGGACGAGCCGCAACGCCTTCGCGCTCGTGCTCGCGGTCGGTGGCGTCTGCGTGCTCGGCGGACTCGAGATCGCCGACAACGCGCTCGGGTTGATGTTCATCCTCATCGCCTCCGCGATGTGGGCGGCGTACATCGTCATCGGCTCCCACGTCGCTCGGCTCAACAGAGGGCTCGGCGGCCTCGGCATCGGTCTCGCCATCGGCGCGGTGGCGATCGCCCCGATCGGGGCGCCCGGCAGCGGCCCCGCGTGGTCGTCGCCGCGTCTGCTGGTGCTGTGCCTCGTCGTCGGCGTGTGCTCCAACGCGATCAGCTACGGGATCGACCAGCACGTGCTCCGCCGCATCCCCGTGCGTCGGTTCTCGGTGCTGCTCGCCCTGCTGCCCGTCACCGCGGCGTTCATCGGCTGGATCGGGCTCGACCAGGTGCCGTCGCCGCTCGAGTGCGCCGGCATCGCCTTCGTGCTCGTCGGCGTCGCCGTACAGGATCGCGACGAGCTGGAACGCGAGCCCGTCCCGCTCCCCGACCCCGGGTAGCTGGTGGGCGGCCGACGGTCGCCCGTAGCCTGGACCCATGCTGTTCCGCACCAAGTCGACGATGGTGTCGGAGGCCGATGCGCTTCCCGGCCGCACCGACCAGACGATGACCGTCCCCGCCACCCACCACGTCAACGGCCGGCCGTTGCAGCCACCGTGGCCCGACGGCATGGAGACGGCCGTGTTCGGGCTCGGCTGCTTCTGGGGAGCCGAGAAGGTGTTCTGGGAGATGCCCGGCGTCTACACCACAGCGGTCGGCTACGCCGGCGGGTACACGCCGAACCCCACATACGAAGAGGTCTGCTCGGGCCGCACCGGACACGCCGAGGTCGTGCTCGTCGTGTTCGATCCTGCCGTCGTCAGCTACGAGCAGCTGCTCGCCACGTTCTGGGAGGATCACGACCCGACACAGGGCATGCGTCAGGGCAACGACAACGGCACCCAGTACCGCAGCGCGATCTACCTCACCGACGAGTCACAGCGAGAGGTCGCCGAGCGCACCCGCGACCGCTTCGCGACGGCACTGGCCACCTCGGGCTACGGCGACATCACAACCGACATCGAACCGCTCGGCGAGCTGTACTACGCCGAGCCGCACCACCAGCAATACCTGGCGAAGAACCCGGGCGGCTACTGCCCGATCCACTCCACCGGCGTCCGCTGCAGCTAACTGGTCGTCGGCCCCGGCACGGCGGCGACGATCGGGTCTGGGCGGCATTTGTTCCAGCAGTCGCGAGGAATCCCTCCCAGACGGTGAGATGGGAGAGATCCCGCCCAGACGGTGGTGGGGTTCAGTGCTCGGCGTCGCCGAGCCACGGGGCGCAGAGGCCGTCGAGGTCGCGCAGCTGGATCTTGTCGCGGTTGTCCCAGGTGACCTCGTTCTTCGGGTCGGACTTGAGGTTGAACGTGCGGAAGCTCATCTCGGTGGTGTCGATGGCGAGGATCCGCCCGACGAGCGGGTCGCCGAGATCGAGCAACATCTTGATCGCCTCGAGCGCCTGGATCGACCCGACGATGCCCGGCAGCACACCGAGCACGCCGGCCTCTGCGCAGCTCGGCGCCAGCTCGGCGGGCGGCGGTTCCGGCACCATGTCGCGATACGTGGGGCCACCGCGCGGGTCGAACACGCTGACCATGCCCTCGAAACGGAAGATCGACCCGTGCACGACGGGGATGCCGAGCTTCACGCTGGCGTCGTTGAGCAGGTAGCGCGACGGGAAGTTGTCGGCGCCGTCGACGACGAGGTCGTAGCCCGTCAGGATCTCCTCGATGTTGGAGGCGTCGAGGCGCGTGTCGTACGTCTTCACCTCGACATCGGGGTTCAGCGCACGCAACGTCACGGCCGCCGAGTCGACCTTGCGCTGACCGACGCGGTCGAGGTTGTGCAGGATCTGGCGCTGCAGGTTCGAGGCGTCCACCTCGTCCATGTCGACGATGCCGATGGTGCCCACGCCCGCCGCTGCGAGGTACAGCGCAGCGGGTGAGCCGAGGCCGCCGGCGCCGAGCAGCAGCACCTTCGACGCAAGCAGCTTCGCCTGGCCCTCGACGCCCACCTCGGGCAGCAGCAGGTGGCGCTGGTAGCGGATCTTCTGGTCGGCCGTCAGCGATGCCGGTTTCGTCCACTCCCGGCCCTCGTCCTTCCAGCGCCCGAACCCGCCGTCCATCGAGACGACGTCGGAGTAGCCGAGCTCGCCGAGCGTGCGGGCGGCGAAGGCGCTGCGCACGCCCCCTGCGCAGTAGACGACGACAGGCGCCGACTTGTCGCTGATCCGGTTCTCCACCTGTGCTTCGAGGTGGCCGCGCGGGATGTGGATCGCGCCACCGAGCGCGCCCTCTTCGAACTCGTCGGGCTCGCGCACGTCGAGCACGACGGCGCCGTCGTCGATGCGCGCTGCCGCGCCGCCCGTGTCGACCTCGGTGATCTCGGACTTCGCGGCCGAGAGCAGATCACGGAAGTTGGCCATGACGAAAAGCCTACCGACTCAGTCGGGATTAGCGGTTGCCCGGGCACGAGGTGGGGTGGCGTGGTCAGGGGATGATCGCGTCGAGGACCGCAGAGATCGAGCCCTGCAGCACCTCGTCGGCGAGATCGTCCATCGCGGTCGGCTCGCCGTTGACGATCACCACCGTCGCGCCCTTCGACTTGGCGACGGGCACACAGTTGGCAGCCGGGTAGACGCTGAGCGTCGAACCGACGGCCAGCATCAGGTCGCAGTCGGCGCTGACATCCACCGCCCGTTCGATGACGTCGGGTTCGAGGTTCTGCCCGAACGAGATGGTGTCGCTCTTCAGGATCCCGGCGCAGAGGAGGCACGGCGGGTCCTCCTCCCCCGCCTCCACGCGCGCCAGCGTCTCACTCATCGGCCGCCGATCGCCGCAGCCCCAGCACCGCGTCCAGCGCGCCGTGCCGTGGACCTCGATCACGAGGTCGGAGGAGCTGCCGGCGAGCTGGTGCAGCTCGTCGATGTTCTGCGTCACGATGCCGCACAATGCGTCACGCTGTTCGAGGCGCACGATCGCGCGGTGCCCCGCGTTGGGTTCGGCCGACCACATCGGGTGGTGCAGGCGCACCTGCCACGAGTTGACGCGCACGTCGCGGTCGGCGAGGTAGTGCGACAGCGTTGCGTTCCGCTCGGCGCCCGGATTCCTCGTCCAGACACCGTTGGGGCCCCGGAAGTCGGGGATCCCCGAGTCGGTTGAAATGCCTGCGCCGGTGAGCACGACGACGCGGCGCGCTGCCGCCACCCACTCCTGTACGCGCTCGATCGTCACGGCGACATCGTGTCATCCGGGCGGCGGATCGACGACCCGTCAGCGCCGAAACGACGGGACCCGGTTCCGCTGCTCGGTCGACGCCGCCCTCATGACCACATGCATCCTCAACACGAGCACACCAGCCCGAGACGTCGCGAACCGCGTGCCGCGCCCGCGCCGTTCCCCGATCGGGCGTGGTTCGTGCCGCTCGCCGACGCCAAGATCGACGAGCGCGGCCACGATCCCCGCAGCGACTACGTCGAGCTGTTCTGGCTCGGCATCATCGGACCGAGCCCGACGTGGCTCGTGCGCCGTGTGGTCATGCGGTTCGCGCACGAGCCGAACGGGTTCGAGGCGAACTGCGCCGAGCTGGCGGCAGAGCTCGGTCTCGCCGCCGGCAAGGGCTGGGCGAGCACGTTCGGGCGGGCGATCCAGCGCTGCGTCATGTTCGGCATCGCTGCGCCGCTCGAGCACGGCGTCGTCGGCTGGTCGTTCCGGCGCCGGCTGCCGACCGTGGCCGCACGACACGTCGCGCGGCTGCCCGAGCGGATCGCGGCGATGCACGCCGACTGGTACCAGCGCGAGTTGGTCACCAGCGACGGTGCGGGCGCCGCGGCGAGGGCGGGCGCAGGCGTCAGTTCGTCAGCAGGTCGATGAGGACCCGCGTCCCGTACGCCGTGGCGCCCTTCGACCAGATCCCGTCGTCACGATCCGAGTTCATCGGTCCGGCGATGTCGAGGTGCGCCCACGGGATGTCCTCGACGAACTCGGACAGGAATATCGCCGCCGTGATCGCCCCTCCGTAGCGGATGCCGACGTTCTTCATGTCGGCGACGTTTGAGTCGAGCAGCGACCGGTAGTGCTCTCGCGCCAGCGGCATCCGCCACACGGGCTCACCGACGCGGTCACCGGCGGCACAGAGATCCCTCGCCAGCGCGTCGTCGTTGCCGAAGACGCCGGCGATCTTCGTGCCGAGTGCCACCATGCAGGCACCGGTGAGCGTCGCGATGTCGACGATCGCGTCGGGCTTCTCCTCGGTGGCGAGCGACAGGCCGTCGGCGAGGATGAGTCGACCCTCGGCGTCCGTGTTGTGGATCTCGACGGTCTTGCCGTTGCGGATCGTGAGCACGTCACCGAGCTTCAGCGCGCTCCCCGACGGCATGTTGTCGGTGCACATCATGTATCCCGTCACCTTGTTGCGGCAGCCCATCGCCGCGAGTGCGCTCATCGTCGCCAGCACGGCGGCGGCGCCCGACATGTCCATCTTCATCATCGCGTGGGAGTCGTCGGACGGCTTGAGGCTGATGCCGCCGGAGTCGTACGTGACGCCCTTGCCGACGAGCGCGACGTGGCGCTTCGGACGGCGCGGCGAGTAGCTCAACTTCACCATCCGTGGCGGCTCGACGCTGCCCTTGTTGACGCCGACGATGCCGCCGCATCCCATGCGGACGAGGTCGTCGAGCTCGAAGACCTCGATCTCGAGCGCCGGGTCGGCGGCGGCGATCTCCGCCGCGCGCTCGGCGAGGAGGCGCGCCGTCAGCGACACCGGCGGCATGTTGGCGAGATCGCGGGCGAGTAGTGCAGCCTGCGCCCGTGCGTGACCGCGGCTCGTCGCGCCGGCGGCGCGGTCGCCGTTGAGGTTCGACACCAACGTGAGCTCGTTGAGCGGCGTCGTCGTCGGCTCCTCGCGGTGGTAGCCGGCGTACCGGTAGCGGGCCAGCACCGTCGCCTCTGCAGCGACCTCGAGCGCGCTCGCCGCACTCACGCCGTCGACCGCCGTGAGTGACGTCGCCACCCGTTCGTGGCCTCTCGTCGCCCGGGCAAACGCCGCAGCCGCCCGTCGCAGGCCTGCCTCGTCGAGGCGCCCGTCGCCCGTTCCGACGGCCACGACCGCGGGACCCGACGGCTTCGGCAGCAGCATCGTGTCGCCGACATCACCCTTGAAGCCGTTCGCCTCTAGCACCCGCCGCGACACGCCGAGCACCCGCGGCACCGAACCCGACGTGCCGACGGGGACACCGACGGCGTCGACGTCGTTGGGCAGGGTCTTGGCGACCGAGATCTTCACGCTGTCCGTTGCAGTCATGATCACAGTCTGCCCGGCAGGGCTCCGGCGAACCTCGGGCCCCACCTCTGTAGCCTCAGGTCGCTGTGAGCCGGATCCCGTATCTCGATGCCGTCGAGTCCGGCGTCGTCGTCTTCGACGGCGCCTTCGGCACGTTCATCCAGGACCTCGACCTGACGGCCGACGACTTCGGCGGCGTCGAGCTCGAGGGTTGCAACGAGATCCTCTGCGCCACTCGCCCCGACGTCATCACGTCGATGCACGAGGCCTTCTTCGATGTCGGCGTCGACGCCATCGAGACGGCCAGCTTCGGCAGCTTCGCCCCCGTGCTCGCCGAGTACGACATCGCCGACCGCACGTTCGAGCTGAACGAAGCCGCGGCCAGGATCGCCACCGAGGTCGCCCGGCGCTACGAGGCCGCCGACGGCAGGGCGCGCTACGTCGCCGGCTCGGTGGGCCCCGGCACGAAGCTGCCGAGCCTCGGTCACATCGGCTTCGTCGAGCTGCGCGACGCCTACGCCGACCAGGCGCGAGGACTGCTCGCCGGCGGCATCGACCTGTTCCTCGTCGAGACCTGCATGGATCTGCTGCAGGTCAAGGCCGCCATGATCGGCTGCCGCACGGCGATGCGCGAGCGCGGCGAGCGCCTGCCGATCCAGGTGCAGGTGACGATGGAGACGACGGGCCGGATGCTCGTCGGCAGCGAGATCGGCGCGGCACTCACGACTATCGGGGCGATGAAGCCCGACGTGCTCGGCATCAACTGCGCCACGGGTCCGGCGGAGATGCAAGAGCACCTCCGCTACCTCTCGCAGCATTCGCCGCTGCCGATCAGCGTGCTGCCCAACGCCGGTCTGCCGAGCATCGTCGACGGCCGCACTCACTACGACCTCACGCCCGAGCAACTCGCCGAGTTCCACCGCCGCCACGTCGCCGAGCTGGGTGTGCGCGTCGTCGGCGGGTGTTGCGGCACGACGCCCGAGCATCTGCGCCAGGTCGTCGAAGCCGTGCGCGATCTCGAACCTGCGTCGCGCCAGCCCGAGGTCGAAGCGAGCGTGTCGTCGATCTATAGCCCCGTGCCGATCCGCCAGGACCTCAGCTTCCTCATCGTCGGCGAACGGACCAACGCCAACGGCTCGAAGGCGTTCCGCGACGCGATGCTCGCCGGCGACTGGGACATGTGCCTCAAGATCGGCAACGAGCAGGTGCGCGAGGGCGCGCACGTGCTCGACGTTTGCGTCGACTACGTCGGTCGCGACGGAGCCGTCGACATGGACGAGATCGTCAAGCGCTTCGCCACGCAGGTGAGCGTGCCGCTCGTGCTCGACTCCACCGAGACCAACGTGGTCGAGGCCGGTCTGCAGCACATCGGCGGTCGCCCGATCCTCAACTCGGCCAACCTCGAGGACGGCGAGCTGCCCGACTCCCGGTTCGATCGCGTGATGTCGCTCGCACGGGAGTACGGCGCGGCGGTCATCTGTCTGCTCATCGACGAGCGGGGCCAGGCACGCGACGTCGAGTGGAAGATGGAGGTCGCCCACCGCATCCACGAGATCGCCGTCGAGCGCTACGGGTTGTCGGCGTCCGACCTCATCTTCGACACGCTGACGTTCCCGCTGTCCACCGGCGACGACGACCTGCGCAGGGACGCGATCTACACGATCGAGGCGATCCGGCGCATCAAGGCGGAGATCCCCGGCGCGCACACCACGCTCGGTGTCTCCAACATCAGCTTCGGGCTCTCGCCCGCGTCTCGCCACGCGCTCAACAGCGTCTTCCTCCACGAGGCCGTCGAGGCGGGGCTCGATTCGGCGATCGTGCACGCCGGCAAGATCGTCCCGCTCAACCGCCTGCCCGACGAGCAGCGCAAGGTCTGCCTCGACCTTGTGTGGGACCGCCGCCGTCCCGCCGATCCGGCTACCGGCGCCGCGGCGTACGACCCGCTCGCGCACCTGCTCGACGTGTTCGCGGACGTCACGTCGACGAAGACCGAGAAGGTCGACCGCAGCGGCATGCCTGTCAGTGAGCGCCTGCACCACCGCATCATCGACGGCGACCGGGACGGACTCATCGACGACCTCGACGAGGCGATGTCCGGCGGCACGGCGCCACTCGACATCGTCAACGACGTGCTGCTCGGTGGGATGAAGGTCGTCGGCGAGCTGTTCGGCTCGGGTCAGATGCAGCTGCCGTTCGTGCTGCAGTCGGCCGAGACGATGAAAGCCGCCGTCGCCCACCTCGAACCGCACATGGAGAAGCTCGGCGCCAGCTCCGCCAAGGGCAAGCTCGTCATCGCCACCGTGAAGGGCGACGTGCACGACATCGGAAAGAACCTCGTCGACATCATCTGCACCAACAACGGATACGAGGTGCACAACCTCGGCATCAAGGTGCCGATCAACGAGATGGTCGCCAAGGTCAAGGAGGTCGACGCCGACGCCCTCGGCATGAGCGGCCTGCTCGTGAAGTCGACGCTGATCATGCGCGACAACCTCCAGGAGCTCAACTCGCTCGGCCTCAACGAGATGCCCGTCCTCCTCGGCGGCGCGGCGCTCACCCGCCGCTACGTCGAGCGCGATCTGCGCGAGATCTTCGAGGGACGCCTGTTCTACGGCCGCGACGCGTTCGAGGGGCTCTCGACGCTCGACAACCTGATGGCGATGAAGCGCAGCGGCGAGTGGGACCCCGAGTTCGGGCGCATCCCGACCGGCAGGGTGCTGCCCGAGAAGTCGGGGGCACGCTCCGAACCGGTCGAGCTGCCGCGCCGCTCGCCCGACGTCGCTGCGGACAACGAGGTGTTCAAGCCGCCGTTCCTCGGCTCACGGGTGGTCAAAGGCATCGCCCTCGACGACATCGTCGAGTACGTCAACGAGACCGCCCTGTACCGCAACCAGTGGCAGTACCGTCCCGAGAGGTTCGACGACGGCACGCACGAGTCCGACGACGAGTTCAAGGCTCGCATCCGGGCGACGTTCCGCGAGCAGCTCGCAGCGGCGAAAGCATCGGGCGTCCTCGTGCCCCAAGTGGTCTACGGCTACTTCGCCGCCAACGGTGACGGCAACGACCTCGTCGTGTGGAGCGACGAGTCACGCACCACCGAGGCGGCTCGCTTCACATACCCGCGCCAGCGTCAGGCGCCGTTCCTGTGCATCGCCGACTTCTTCCGGCCGCTCGAGTCGGGCGAGGTCGACTACGCCGCCTTCCACATCGTCACGATGGGTGGCGTCGTGAGCGAGGAGGCAGCCCGACTTTTCGCCGCGAACGAGTACCAGCGGTACCTGCTGCTGCACGGTCTCGGCGTCGAGATGGCAGAGGCGCTCGCCGAGTACTGGCACCGTCGCATCCGCGACGAGTGGGGATTCGTCGACGAGGACGGCCCGACCGTCGGCGGCTTGTTCCGCCAGCAGTACCGCGGCGGCCGCTACTCGTCGGGCTACCCCGCCTGTCCGGATCTCGAGGACAACGCCACGGTCGCCCAGTTGCTCGGGTCCGAGCGGCTCGGCATCGAGGTCAACGAGGAGACCGGCTGGCAGTACCAGCCCGAGCAGACGACCTCGGCGCTGATCTGCCACCACCCCCAGGCGAAGTACTTCGTGGCCCGGTAACTCCTGTCACCCTCGGAACGGTCACAACTCCGGCGACTCCGCCAAATTCAGGTCGCGCCGCTGCCGTAGGGCCGGGTGATGATCTCCAGCCAGTGGCCAGACGGATCGGCGAAGTAGGCACCGCGGCCACCGTCGTGGTGGTTGATCTCGTCGCGGCGCTGCCTGCCCGGGTCGGCGAAGTACGTCACCTCGCGCTCGGCGAGGCGCCCCATGATCTCGTCGAACTCGGTCTCGCTGACGAGGAAGGCGTAGTGCTGCGGGTCGATCTCCTCGCCGCCGGCGTCGATGAAGTCGAGGCTGACGCCGTTGTCGACCTCGACGACGAGGAACGGTCCGAACGGCGTCGGCGCACGGACGCCGAGCACCGAGGACGTGAACTCGGCGGCGGCCTCACGGTCGGCCGAATGCACGATCGTGTGGTTCAACTGCACGCTCATGACGGCGACGCTACGACCTCAAGTGGACTTGATGTCAACCCAAATCACCCTGCGGTACGCGCAGCGGCCGCTCACTTCCAGCCGGCGCCGATCGGTTGCCTCGTCGTGACGTTGAGGCGGTTGTACAAGTTCGTCGTCGCGATCGAGATCACGAGCGCGGCGAGCTCCTTCTCGCCGAAATGCGCAGCCGCCTCGTTCCAGACGTCGTCGGGCACGGCGTCGGCGCGGTCGCTGAGGCGCGTCATGGCCTCGGTCAGGGCCAGGGCAGCGCGCTCGGCGTCCGTGAAGTACGGCGACTCTCGCCACACGGCGACGGTGGCGAGCCGATCGTCGGTCTCGCCGGCCTTCTTCGCGTTGTGGAAGCCGTAGTGGACGCACCAGCTGCAGCCGTTGATCTGGCTCGCTCGCAGGTGGGCGAGCTCGATGACCTCGGACGGCACACCGGCCTCGCGGGTCGCCTGGCCGAGGGTCATCAGCGCCTGCAGCGCGTCGGGTAGGTACGCCACCGGGTTCTTCATCCGCGCTTCCATCGCACGCTCCTTCTCATCGTTCGAGTCACAACGGCCCGTTGCGGGCCGTCAACTGAGATGACGGATGAAGCGAGGAGAATGTGACCGATGGATCGAAGTGATGCGCTGGCCAGCCGATTCGAGCAGCACCGCGACCAACTGCGCGCCGTTGCCCGCCGGATGCTCGGCAACACGGCGGAGGCCGACGACGCCGTGCAGGAGACGTGGCTGCGGCTCGACCGCAGCGACGCTGCAACCATCGACAACCTCGGCGGCTGGTTGACGACCGTGGTCTCGCGCGTGTCCCTCGACGTGCTGCGCACCCGAGCGTCACGGCGTGAGACATCCCCGCTCGCCGCCGAACCGTCGGCGACGAATCTCGGCGCACCACCGATCGACGTCGAGGGAGAGGCGATACAGGCGGACGCCGTCGGTGCCGCACTGCTCGTGGTGCTCGACACGTTGAGCCCCGCCGAACGGCTGGCGTTCGTGCTGCACGACCTGTTTGCCGTGCCCTTCGAGGAGATCGCCCCGATCGTCGGTCGCACCCCGGAGGCAACGCGCCAACTGGCGAGCCGCGCCCGGCGCAGGGTTCGTGGCGGCGGCGTGGCGCAGCCTGATCGTCGCCGCCAGCGCGAGGTGGTGGAGGCATTCCTCGCCGCCTCCCGCAACGGTGAGTTCGACCGTCTGCTCGAGCTCCTCGACCCCGACGTCGTGCTGCGTGCCGACCGGGCGGCCGTCGACTTCGCGACGGCCAGTGCTGCCCACGGCGCACCGCTTCTGGCGCGCCAGCTGCGCGGCGCACAGGCGGTGGCGTCGACGTTCTCCGGCAGGGCGACGGTTGCGCGAGTCGCGTTGATCGACGGCAACGTGGGTGCGGTGTACGCGCCGGGCGGAACAGTGCGCTCGGCGTTCCAGATCACCGTCTCGGACGGCAAGATCGTCGCCATCGACATCATCGCCGACCCGACGACCTTGGCGACTCTCGACGTCCTGATCGACTGATTCCGCGCCACCCCAAGTCGCCTGTATCAGCGAGTTCCGGGGGTGCCGCGTGTTTTCGCTGACATGGACCTGGGAGCACAGCCGTGGGAGGGGTGACGGCGGGGCAGCCGATACTGTCGGGGCAGATGAGCAGCGTCGTCGCATGGATCGCCACAGGGCTGGTGGCCGGGTTCCTGGCACGCTGGATCGTCACTGACGACCGCGGCGGATGCCTGTACACGATCGCCGTCGGGGTGCTCGGGGCGTGCATCGGGGGCGGGCTGATGCAGGCGATCGACGAGCGAGGGCTCGACGAGTTCTCGTTCCGTACCGTCGTCGTCGCCGCCCTCGGCGCGATCCTGCTGCTGCTCGTCCTCCAAGCGATCGCGGGACGCGGTCCTCGCTCCCGTGTTCGCCGGCGCTGACGCCTCGGCTCACGCCGTCGTCTCGCCTCGTCGCACCGCCGCCGCCATCGCCGCCGTCTTCTTCGTCAACGGCGCGTCACTGGCGTCGTGGACGGCTCGCCTTCCCGAGGTCAAGGCGCAACTCGGCGTCTCCGACGCGGCGCTCGGCCTGACGCTGCTCGGCACGGGCCTCGGTGGACTCGCTGCCAGCCTCGCCAGCGGCAAGGCAGTTGAGCGCTATGGCGCCGGCATGGTGACGGTCGTGACGTCGGCGGCGATGTCGATGTGTCTCGCCGCGCTCGGGCTGTCGTCGGTGGCGCTCGTCGTGTTCAGCGTGCTCATCGTGCTCGGCGCCTTCGACGGGTTCACCGACGTGGCGATGAACGCCCAGGCCCTCACGCTCCAGCGCCGCCTCGGGCGTTCGATCATCACCCGCTTCCACGCCCTGTGGAGCGCCGGCGCGATGACCGGCGCACTCGTAGCCGGCCGTGCCGCGGCAGCGGGGATCTCCGTGCGGGTGCAGCTGCTCGTGACGGCCGCGGTGCTGCTCGGCATCACCGCCGCGGTCCGCACCTGGCTGGTGCCGTCGCCGTCACCGGTCGCCGCCATCGCCGACGACCCCGCCGACACTTGTGACAACGACATCGGCGGTCTCGGATTGCCGGCCGAGGTCCGGACATCGACGCCACGACGGCTGCTCCTGCGCCTTTTCGCCGTCGGCGCGATGGTGGCGCTCGCCGAACAGCCGCCGAACGACTGGGCCGCGCTGCTGCTCGACGACCGCTTCGAGATCAGCCCGGGCGTGGCGAGCCTCGGGCTCGTCGCCACGGCCGGCGGGATGTTGGTCGGCCGGATCGCAGGCGACACCGCCAGCGATCGCTACGGCGCCGAGCGGACGCGTCGCGGCGGTGCACTGCTCACCGTGATCGGCCTCGTCCTCGCCGCGACGACGCCGTTCGAGGTGACGAGCGTCCTCGGCCTGCTCATCACAGGCGTCGGCCTCTCGTCGTTGTTCCCGCTGCTGTTCCGCGCCGCGGGCGACCTCCCGGGCGGCTCGCACGGCGCGATGGCGGCGTTCTCGAGCGGCGCCCGTCTCGGGTTCATCCTCGGTGCGCCCGCCGTCGGGCTCCTCGCCGACGCCTCCAGCATCACGATCGCCGTCCTCGCGCTCGCCGGCGGCGCCGCCGCGATCGTCGCTGCGACGCCCGTGTCGCGGCGCACTCCCATCGGCGTCGCGCCGTGACGCCGCCGCTGCGCATCCGGCGCGCCGTGCGGGCCTTGCTGCTCGACAGCGACGACCGGGTGCTGCTCGTGCGCTTCGAGTTCCCGACGGCCACCGTGTGGGCGACGCCCGGCGGCGGCCAGGAGCCCGGTGAGGACGACGAGGCGACACTGCGCCGAGAGCTGCGCGAGGAGGTGGGACTCGCCGACGTCGACATCGGACCACTCGTCTGGATGCGGCGCCACGTCGTCCCGTTCCTCGACGGCTCGTGGGACGGCCAGCGCGATCACATCTACCTCGTGCGCACCGCACCGTTCGAACCGACGCCCATGCTGAGCTGGGAGGAGCTGAGGGCCGAGCGCCTGCACGAGCTGCGCTGGTGGACGATCGACGAGCTCGCAACCGTGCCGCCCACCACCCGGTTCGCGCCGCGGACAATGCCGGTGCTGCTGGCTGACCTGATCCGCGACGGCGTCCCCGAGACGCCGATCGAGACCGGCATCTAGCGAGCTCAGGTTGGTGTCCCATACGAGGGTCTGGGCGGGTTTCCTCTCAACTGCTGGAAGGGATCCCGCCCAGACGGGTCGGTGGGGCGGATCCCGCCCAGACCGTGGTGAGCGAGAGACCCGGTTCAGGTTGACACAGCGTGGGTGCGCACCCAGGCGTCGGCGAGGCCGGCGTAGACACCTCCGGCCTCGACGAGCTCGACGTGGGTGCCGAGCTCCACGAGGCGGGCATGGTCGATGACCGCGATCCGGTCGGCACGTCGAACCGTCGACAGACGGTGAGCGACGACGACCACGGTGCGACCACGCATCAACCGTTCGAGCGCGCCCTCGACGACCAGCTCGGTGCCGGGGTCGAGGTTGGACGTCGCCTCGTCGAGCACGAGGACGGCGGGGTCGACGAGCGCAGCCCGCGCCAGCGCGACGAGCTGTCGCTCCCCGGCCGACAGCCGCGAGCCACGCTCGCGGACCTCAGTGTGCAGCCCCTCCTCGAACGCCTCGAACCGGGCGAGGGCGCCGATCGCGTCGAGCGCAGCGGCGACCTCGTCGTCGCTGGCGTCGGCGCGGGCGATTCGGATGTTGTCGAGGATCGTGCCCCCGAACAGGAATCCCTCCTGGGGCACGACGACGATCCGGTCGCGAATGTCGCTCATCGCAGCGTCGCGCAGGTCGACGCCACCAAAGCGCACCGCACCGGACGCAGGGTCGTAGAAGCGGGAGACGAGCTTCGCCAGCGTCGACTTGCCGGCACCCGTCGGCCCGACGAGCGCGAGCCGCTCGCCGTCGCCGATGTGCAGGTCGACACCGTCGACGGCGGGACGACCACCCTCTGAGTAGGCGAAGCTCACGTGGTCGACGTCGACGCCGCCACGAGCCGGCAGCGCGACGGGCACGGCGGGTTCGACGACGTCGGGTTCGGCGTCGAGGATCCCGAACAGCTTGTGCAGCGCTGCGGCGGCAGACTGCACGGTGTTGTAGAGCTGCGACAGCTGCTGCACCGGCTCGAACAGGTTGGCGAGTAGCAGGATCATCGCCACGAGCGTCCCGAGCGTCACCGCGTCGCGGTGCACGAGCCACCCACCGATGCCGACGGTCATCGCCGCGGCGAGGATGCCGGAGAACTCGACGAGCCCGAAGTACCACGTCGAGACGCGCAGGCTGCGCTCGTGCGAGCGGAACAGCGACCGGCTCGACTCGCGGAACCGACGCGACTGCTCGCCCTCGCGGGCGTACGCCTGGATCACACGGATCCCCGTGATCCCCTCCTGGAGCGTGGACAAGTTCTCGCCGACGCGCTCGCGCACGTCCAGGTAGGCGGCGTTGGAATCACGCTGGAACTTCACCGTCGCGATCAGCACGATCGGCAACACGACGATGGCCACGAGCGCCAGCTGCCACGAGAGCAGGAACATCAACATGATCGACAGCACCACCAGCAGCGCAGCCGAGAGGAACTGCATGAGACCCCACTGCACGAGCTCGCCCATCGACTCGATGTCGGCCGTCATCCGCGACACCAGCACGCCTGCCTGCGTCCGCTCGAAGAATGCGAGCGACTGGCGTTGCATCGCGGCGAACACGCGGACCCTCAGCTCGCGCAAGAAGCCCTCCCCCGCACGGTTGACGAACACGTACTGCTGACGCGACGTGAGGTAAGCGACCATGACGACGGCGACGTAGGCGATGACCGCGGCGTTGAGCGGCCCGGACTCGCCCTTCGTGATGCCGTTGTCGATTCCGTAGCGCACGAACAGCGGGCCGAGCAGTGTCGCAAGCGCCGAGATCGCGACGAACCCGAGTGCGGCCGCCGCCGTACGCCGCTGATCGTTGCCCAACGCGGCGGCGCGACGGAACAGGCGTGACGCCTGTGCGCGGTCGAGGCGATCCTCGGCGGTGACGGCCGACGTCCACATCGTCAGTCACCACCCCCGAAATCGCTCACGACGTCCGCGGCGTCGTCGCGCGGCGCGTGCTGGTGCTCGCGAGTCGCCATCGAGGCGAGCACCTCGCGGTATCGAGCGTTGGTGGCGACGAGCTGGCGGTGCTCGCCGGTCGCCGCTACCCGTCCCGCGTCGAGCAGCACGACTCGGTCGGCGAGCTCGATGGTGGCCGGGCGGTGAGCGATGACGAGCGTCGTCCTGCCGTGCATCACCGTGCGCATCGCCTCACGGATCTGGTGCTCCTT
>JALZNU010000105.1 GCA_030857495.1 Actinomycetota bacterium
CAACTGCAGTCGGACGACCGGCGGAGCCGGATCGTCCGACTACGAGGGAGGGTCGCGGAGCGCCCCCCTCGTGCTCCCCCCATCCAAGGCGTTGCACGCGTGACGTCCTCACTCGTCGATGCGTCTCCACGACGACTCGGGTCGCTCGGCGACGTCGGCCCGCTCGGGCTCGGGCAGTGGCGTTTCACCACTGACGACCTGACGGCGGCGACGGCGCTCGTCGAGGCAGCGATCGACGCAGGTCTCAACCTCGTCGACACGGCCGACGTCTACGGCCTTGACTTCGGCGGCACGGGGTTCGGCGCCTGCGAGGAGCTGCTCGGCAGAGTGCTCGCCGGGACGCCGTCAATGCGGCAACGGATGGTGCTCGCCACGAAGGCCGGCATCGCTCCCCCGACTCCGTACGACTCGAGCCCGAACGCGCTGACGGCGGCGTGCGAGGCGTCGCTCACCCGACTCGGTGTCGACGTCATCGACCTGTACCAGATCCATCGTCCGGACATGCTCACGCACCCGGCCGATGTCGCTGCGACGCTCGGCGCGCTGCGGAGCTCGGGCAAGATCCGCGAGGTCGGTGTGTCCAACCACACGCCGGCGCAGGTGGACGCGCTCGCCGCCCACCTGCCGTTCCCCCTCGTCACGAACCAGCCCGAGTACTCGGCCGCCCACCTCGACCCACTGCGTGACGGGACGTTCGACGCCTGCATGCGCCTCGGCCTCGTGCCACTCGTGTGGAGTCCGCTCGGCGGTGGCTCCCTCGCTACGGGCGAGGGCGTGCGACCCGAGCTGCTGGCCGTGCTCGACGGACTCGCCGAGCGCAAGGGCACCGATCGCGCCACCGTGGCGCTGGCGTTCGCGCTCGCCCACCCTTCGCGCCCCGTCGCGATCGTCGGGACACAGCGACCCGAGCGCGTCACCGCATCGCTCGCCGCGCTCGACGTGCAGCTCGACCGCGCCGACGTCTACGCCGTCATCCAGGCCTCCGAAGGCCAACCCCTCCCCTGACGGTCGCGAGGCGCCTCGGTTTCGAGTTGCTTAAATAGATTGTCAAACTCCCCCGGTCAGGTGAGTTGAATGACGCAATAGGAGTTTACCTTGAGTACCGGACAGATGGCACAGGTTGGCATCTTTACGCGGGTAAGTGATTTGCTTTCGCGCGCCGCCGCCCCCGCAGGATTAGCGAGGCTCTCTCTTTGTGGGGTCGCGTCTTTGAGCGCATGCATCTCGCAGGACGAGGAGACAGTCCCAGGCGTGGCTTCGACTTCTTCGACGGGAATTGTTGCTCCACGCATGAGCGATACGCTGATGACGGGCCCTACCACGGAGTCCTCACCGATCGAGACCGACACTACGATGGCATCGAATACTGCCGAATTACGTGGATTACTCCGAGTCGCGGAACCATGCGTCACGATTGACGATGTGCCTGTCCTGTTTGATAGTGGTCCGACTATCGACGAGTCCGGTGTGACCTTCGCAAGTGGCTATTTCGTCCCCAACGGGTCGTCTGTCACCGCCGCAGGAGGCTACTTCCGCACAAAGCAGGTCGAGTCAGCAACAGGTTCATCGATTTCTGTGTCATGCAGTGCGGGCGCAGAAGAGGTGTTCTTCGTCGGGGGACAACTACGCGTTCTATAGGTCCGCTGACCGGGAATGTTCATTGCGCAGCCTTCTTCGTTGCGCTTTCGAATACCCCAGACTCAGACGTTCCGGGATCGGGCTCATGCGAGCCAGACGGCGGTGTCGGCGGGGAGCAGACCGCCGTCGAGTGGAGAGCTGGCGACTAGCACGTCACCGCCGGAAAGTGCGGTCGGGATCGCCGCCGGCGCACCACCGAAGTTGACGACGCAAGCGAACCCAGGGTCGCGGGTGAAGGCCAACACACCGGGTTCGGTGTCGATCCACGACATCGCGCCGTCGCCGAGTGCCGGCAGCGCCCTGCGCAGCGCGAGCACGTTGCGGTAGAGGTGCAGCATCGAGCCCTCGTCGAGCTCCTGCGCGGCGACGGCGAGCGCCGCCCACTCGTCGGGCTGTGGAAGCCACGAGGCAGCACCCTGACCGAAGCCGTACGACGGCGCGTCACCCGACCACGGGATCGGCACCCGGCAGCCGTCACGGCCGACGTCGGCACCGTTCGTGCGCCGGAACGTAGGGTCCTGGCGGGCGTCGTCGGGCAGGGCGGTCACCTCGGGCAGGCCGAGCTCCTCGCCCTGGTAGACGTAGGCACTGCCGGGCAGGGCGAGCATCAGCAGTGCCGCCGCTCGCGCCCTGCGTGTCCCCACGTCGCCACCGCCGTAGCGCGTCACATGGCGCGTGACGTCATGGTTCGACAGCACCCACGTCGCCGGCGCACCGACATCGACGAGTGCATCGAGCGACTCGTCGATCGCCGCCCGCATCGACGATGCGTCCCATTTCGCCTCGAGGAAGTGGAAGTTGAACGAGGTGTGCAGCTCGTCGGCGCGCACGTAGCGGGCGAGGCGTTCGGGATTCGGCACCCACGCCTCGCCGACGAACGCCGGCGCGCCGGGGTACTCGTCGATCACGCTGCGCCACGATCGGTAGACGTCGTGCACTTCGTCACGATCCCAGTGCGGGTGCCGCGCAGTGTCCACAGGCCGATGTCCGGCCGCCTCGCCGAGGTCGGGCATTGCTGGGTCCTTGGCGAGACCGTGTGCGACGTCGATGCGGAACCCGTCGACGCCACGGTCGAGCCAGAAGCGCAACACGGACTCGAACTCCGCCTTGACCTCGTCGTTCGTCCAGTCGAGATCGGGTTGGGCGTCGTCGAAGAGGTGCAGGTACCACTGGCCCGGCGTCGCTGCGGCGTCGTCGACCCGCGTCCAGGCCGGTCCGCCGAACCGGCTCTGCCAGTCGTTCGGCGGTTCGTCGCCACCCTCGCCGCGGCCGTCGCGGAACAGGTACCGCGCTCGCTCACGGCCGCCCGGCGCGCTCGCAAGTGCGGCGACGAACCACTCGTGTGCGCTCGACGTGTGATTGGGGACGATGTCGACCACGACGCGCAGCCCGAGTCCGTGAGCATCAGTGACCAGCCCGTCGAAGTCGTCGAGCGAACCGAACAGCGCGTCGACGTCGCGGTAGTCGGCGACGTCGTAGCCGCCGTCGGCTTGGGGCGAGGGATAGAACGGCGTCAGCCAGACGGCGTCGACGCCGAGCTCGTGGACGTGAGCGAGGCGCGAGCGGATGCCGGGGATGTCGCCGATCCCGTCTCCGTCGGCATCGGCGAAGCTGCGCACGTACACCTGGTAGACGACTGCCTCACGCCACCAGGGCACCGCCGGTTGATGGGCCCCGTCGGCGTCGTACATCGTTGACCGAGCGTAACGGCGCGGCCCCGCAACGGGACGTGCCGAGGGAAGCGCCAGCGACGAGGCACACGCGGCGCGAGGAGAAAGCGCAGCGGACGACGAGCCCGCAGCGATTCAGCCGGCGATGGCTTCGCGAGTGTCGCCGTCGAAGAAGTGCACGTTCTCGGTCGTCACGGAGACCTCGATCGAGTCGTCGACCATCACCCGCGACCTCGGCCCGAAGCGGGCGACGGCGTTGGCCGCACCCTCGCCGGGCAGCTCGTCGGGAGCGTCGGGATCGCCGGAGTTGACGGGCTTGGCGTCGATCGCAAGGTGCACCATGAGCTCGAATCCGAGTGCCTCGACGAGCTTGACCGTGGCGCGGATCTTGCGGTCGTCGGCGACGTCCTCCGATGTCGTCGCGTCCTCGAAGTCCTCCGGACGGATGCCGACGATGAGGTGCTTGCCGTGGTAGTCGCGCAGCCCGGGGCTCTTCGCGATGGAATCGCGCGAGAGCGAGAAGCTCTCGGAACCGAGCTTCACCGCGCCACCGTCGCCCTCGACGGTGAGCTCGGCGTCGTAGAGGTTCATCGAGGGCGACCCGATGAACGCCGCCACGAACACGTTGGCAGGGTTGTCGTAGAGGCGCTGCGGTGTGTCGACCTGTTGCAGGTAGCCGTCCTTGATGACGGCGACTCGGTCACCCATGGTCATCGCCTCGACCTGGTCGTGAGTGACGTAGAAGGTGGTGACGCCGAGCTCGCGCTGGAGCCGGGCGATCTCCGCCCGCATCTGCACGCGCAGTTTGGCGTCGAGGTTCGACAGCGGCTCGTCCATGAGGAACGCGGCCGGCTGACGCACGATGGCACGCCCCATCGCGACGCGCTGGCGCTGGCCGCCCGAGAGTTGACCGGGTTTGCGGTCGAGGTACGGCTCGAGTTCGAGGATCGCGGCCGCCTTGCGCACTCGCGTGTCGATCTCGTCGATCGGGATCCGTGCGAGCTTGAGCGCGAAGCCGATGTTGTCGAACACCGTCATGTGCGGGTACAGCGCGTAGTTCTGGAACACCATCGCGATGTCGCGGTCCTTCGGCTCGACGTCGTTGACGACGCGGTCACCGATGGACATGTCGCCGCCGCTGATCGTCTCGAGCCCGGCGATCATCCGCAGCGCCGTCGACTTGCCACATCCGGACGGGCCGACGAGCACGAGGAACTCGCCGTCGGCGATGTCGAGGTTGAGGTCGTGGATGGCGTGAAAGCCGTTCTCATAGACCTTGTTGACGCCCTCGAGCGTGACGGTTGCCATCGCCGCACGCTAGCGCGATCGTGCAGGGCCACGTAGCGCTGGAAGCGCTTGCAGCGCGGTCTGGATCAGTACCTGTAGTGCTCGGGCTTGTAGGGGCCGCCGGGCTCGACGCCGATGTACTCGGCCTGCTCGTCGGAGAGTTTCGTCAGCTTCACACCGAGCGCGTCGAGGTGCAGGCGGGCGACCTTCTCGTCGAGGCGCTTCGGCAGCACGTGGACGCCGAGCGGGTAGGCGGCCGTGTTGGCGAACAGCTCGATCTGGGCGATCACCTGGTTCGAGAACGAGCAGCTCATCACGAAGCTCGGGTGGCCCGTGGCGCAGCCGAGGTTCACGAGCCGGCCCTCGGCGAGGATGATGACCGCGTGGCCGTCGTCGAACGTCCAGAGGTCGGTGCCGGCCTTCAGCTCGTCACGGGTGGCGCCGCTGCGAGCGAGCCCGGACATGTCCATCTCGTTGTCGAAGTGACCGATGTTGCACACGATCGCGTTGTGCTTCATGTCCTGCATGTGCTCGACGGTGATGATGTCGGCGTTGCCGGTTGCCGTGACGAAGATGTCGATCTCTCCGACGACATCTTCCAGCACGACGACCTCGAGCCCCTCCATCGCCGCCTGCAGCGCGTTGATCGGATCGATCTCGGTGACGAGGACGCGGGCACCCTGGCCACGCAGGCTCTGCACGCACCCCTTGCCGACATCGCCGTAGCCGAGCACGAGCGCCGTCTTGCCGCCGATCATCACGTCGGTCGCGCGACAGATGGCGTCGACGAGGGAGTGCCGGCAGCCGTAGAGGTTGTCGAACTTCGACTTCGTGACGGAGTCGTTGACGTTGATCGCGGGGAACAGCAGGTCACCCTGATCGGCCATCCTGTAGAGGCGCTTGACGCCCGTCGTCGTCTCCTCGGTGACGCCCTTGATGTCCTTCGCCATGCGCGACCACTTCGTCGGGTCGGTCTTGAGTGAGCGGGCGAGCACACCGAGCACGATCGCGAGCTCTTCGTTGGAGGCCGACGTCGGATCGGGCACCTCTCCATTGCGCTCGAACTCTGCGCCCTTGTGCAGGAGCATCGTGGCGTCGCCACCGTCGTCGAGGATCATGTTGGGACCGTCACTGCCGGGCCACGTCATCATCTGCTCGGTGCACCACCAGTACTCCTCCAGCGTCTCGCCCTTCCAGGCGAACACGGGGATGCCCTTGGGATCGTCCGCCGTCCCGTCGGGGCCGATGGCGACCGCTGCCGCGGCATGGTCCTGGGTGGAGAAGATGTTGCAGCTCGCCCATCGCACCTCGGCGCCGAGCGCGACGAGCGTCTCGATCAACACTGCGGTCT
>JALZNU010000106.1 GCA_030857495.1 Actinomycetota bacterium
CTCATCGGCCTCAAGGAGAACATCATCATCGGCAAGCTGATCCCCGCCGGTACGGGTATGCAGCGCTATCGCGAGTTCGACGTCGCCGCGCCGGACTACGAGCCGATGACGTTCTACTCGAGCGATGTCGACGAGCAGGACCCGGCGAGCTGGCTGTCCAACATCCACGGCACGTTCGACGGAGCCGGCCCCGCCACCAACGGCGAACCTGCAGCCGCCGACGCCTGACCCGCCAACCCCAACCAACTGGAGGTCGAGATTCGCGCGATAGCGCGAATCTCCACCTCCAGAACGGGGATGGCGATCAGAGCCAACCGGAGCGCTTGAAGTTGCGGTACAGCAGGTAGCAGAGCGACAGCGTGAGCACGGTGACGACGAGGAAGCCGATCTCGCTGCCGGCGCCGGGAATCCCGTCGAGGTTCATCCCGAAGAGGCCGGCGATCACGGTCGGGAACACACCGATCGCGGCCCACGCCGAGATCTTGCGCGTGTCGTCGTTCTGGCGCAGTGAGACCTGGGCGAGGTTGGCGTTGAGCACGTTGTTGAGCAGCTGGTGTGCGTTGTGGGTACGCGCGACGATCTCGGCGAGCTGCTCTTCGACGTCGCGGAACAGGGGCGTCAGCTCGCTGTGCACCCATGGCGAGCAGCGCGACGACGTCAATGTGCTGACGGCGGCGGAGAGTGGTTCGAGCGCGACGAGAAAGTCGAGGACCTCGCGGATGAGGAAGTAGATCCGGCGCGTCGGCTGGGCGCGGGCTTCGCTGAACACGTCGCGCTCGACCTCGCGTACGTCGCCCTCGAGACCGTCGATCACGGGCTCGTACGACGCCACCACCTGGGCGAGTGCCGCCTGCAGCACGGCGCCCGGTCCTCGCGCCAGTCGCTCGTGGTCGTGCTCCAGCGCCGAGCGAACGCCCGAAAGCGGCGCCGCTTGCCCGTAACGCATGCTGACGAGGTAGTCGGCACCGCAGTAGAGGAACAGCTCGCCGAACTCGACGGCCTCGCGCTCGTCGTCGTAGCGGGCCGTCGGCACGACGGTGAGCAGCATCGAGTCGTGACGCTCGACCTTCGGGCGATCGTGCAACTCGCGGGCGTCCTCGATGGCCAGCTGCGGGATGTCGAACTCCTTCTGCACGGCGCCGAGCTCGGACTCCGTCGGCATCCGCAGCCCCAGCCAGGCGAACCCGTCGATCTCGCCGGCGCGCGACTGCGCGAGCAGCGCCCCGAGCGCCCCGATGGAGTCCGGCTCGTGGATCCGCGCGCCCGACGCGTCGTACCAGGCAGCGTCGATGATCACGCCAGCATTGTCGCAGGTACGGCGCGTCGGGGCGTTCGTTGGGCTTGTCTCGTTCGGGCGATCACTTAGCATCCGCTCGGTGGACCTTTGGCGGGTAGCACAGCGGTACCTACGCCCGATCCACGTCGGCGTCGTGGTGGTCGTCGTTGCCGCCTTCGCCATCCCAGAGCTATGGACGATCGTCGCGAGGCCGTACACGTCGACGGGCGATCGGGCGATCATCGAGCAGCGAACACGCGAGGTGTTCTCGGGCGACATACCGCTCGTCGGTGCCTTCTCCCGGTACGGCTGGTCGCACCCGGGACCGCTGAGCTTCTACAGCTACGCCATCCCGTACCGCCTCCTCGGACAGCACGGAAAGGCGATCCTTGTCGCCGCGCTGGCTGTGAACGCGGCCGGTGTGGCGGCGGTGATGTGGATGCTGGCGCGCCGTGGGCTGGCGGCATTCTGCGCAGGAATCGGATTGTTCATCGCCCTGTTCGGCGGATGGCAACCGCATTCGTTGATCGATCCCTGGAACCCGACGATCGCCGTGGTGGCAGTCGTCGTCTTTCTCGTCTGCTGTTGGGCCGCTCTGTGCGGCGACCATGTTGCCCCGGCGATCGCGGTGCTCGCCGCATCATTCGTCTTCCAAGCCCACGCCGGTTTTGCCCTCGTCGTCGCGCCGGCGTCGGTGCTCGTCGCAGTGGTCCTCGTGCATCGCGCCATCCGCTCCCCAGATCCGTTGCAGCGGCGAAGTGTGATCGTCGCCGCCGTCCTCGGGGTCATTGCCTCACTGCCATTGGTGGTGGACAGCCTCACCGGCTGGCCGGGAAACCTTGGCGAGATCATCAAGTGGAGCACGAGCGCCGATCTCGATCCGGCGGGATTCGGTCGAGCCGTGGAGGTTCTTGCTCGGGCCACGTCGTGGTCGCAAGTGGCCTCGGCGCAGCTTCCCGAGGTGTTCAACGTGCTGCCCGACCCGCTGGCCGCAGGAACGTTGCCGGGTCTGTTGCTCGTCGCCCTCGCAGTCGCCGCCGTGGGCGCAATCCGGCGCGGGTTGCGCGCTGAGCTGTGGCTGCTGGTCGTGGTCGCCGCGACGTGGCTCGGAGGATTCGTCGCCATCGCCAACGCGCGTGGACCGCAGTTCGTCTGGTTCTTCAGCTGGATCCCGCCGCTGGTGTGGGTGAGCTGGGCAGCCGTCGCGATCGTCGGCTGGCGGGTCGTCGACCTCCCTCGGCGCCTCGGCGAACGGTACCGGGCGACACCGCTGGTGGCCGGCCTGCTCGCCACACTGCTCGTCGTCGCCGTCGTGCGAGCCGTTGACGTCGGCGAGCAGGGGGCACGGGCGCAGCTCTTCGGCCAGGACGTCGCCGACGCTGTCGACGTGATGTCGGAGTCGGTCGAGCAGCGGCTCGATCGTGATCAGCCGATCCGTCTCGACCTCGACGGTGAGATCATCGTCGGTGGAGCCGTGCAGGCCGGAGTCCTCAACCGCCTCGAACGCCGGGGCTACGACGTCGTCGTCGAGGAGTTCTACACGCAGTACGGCGACCACCAGATCGGCGACGGCGGTGCCCATCAGCACCTGCTCATCGTCGGCTCGCCGATCGCCACCCCGCCACCCGAAGGGTCAACGTTGCTCGCCAGCTCCGACCAGCTACCTGCCGGGCGACGACCCGAGGTCGATGCGTTGACCAAGCGCTTGCGCACGGTCCTCGTTGATGCCGGTCGCGACGACCTGATTGGCAACCTCTACGGTGGGACTGCCGGCTTTCTATTGCAGATGGATGGCGTCCCTGGCGTCGACGCCCAGCGTGAGGCGCTTGTGCGACTCGACGAGTTGCGCGGCACGTACAGCCAGCTGTTCCGGCTGTACCTGATGCCGGCGTGACGTACCCGTGGGTCAGGGTTGGAGCAACTGCAGCGTCGCCCTAACATTGCAGGGTTCCCGAATCAGGGCCAGCGCCCGTCGCAGGGTGCAAGGAGAGTACGAGTGCCCACCATTCAACAGTTGGTCCGGCGTGGCCGGTCGACGAAGTTCACCAAGAGCAAGACCCCCGCGCTCAAGGGCTCGCCCCAGCGCCGCGGTGTCTGCACGCGGGTGTACACCAACACGCCGAAGAAGCCGAACTCGGCGCTGCGCAAGGTGGCACGAGTCCGGCTCTCGAGCGGCATCGAGGTCACGGCTTACATTCCCGGTGAAGGGCACAACCTCCAAGAGCACTCCATCGTGCTCGTGCGCGGCGGGCGCGTTCGCGACCTGCCCGGCGTGCGGTACAAGATCATCCGCGGGGCGCTCGACGCCGCCGGCGTGAAGAACCGCAAGCAGTCTCGCAGCCGCTACGGCGCGAAGCGCGAGAAGTGATCTGACGATGTCCCGCAAAGGCCCCGCACCCTCGCGCGAGCTCGTCTCCGATCCCGTCCACCACTCGACCCTGGTCACGCAGCTGATCAACAAGGTGATGTGGCACGGCAAGCGCAGCGTCGCCGAGAAGATCGTGTACGACGCACTGGCACTGATCGCCGAGCGCGGCGCGGAAGAGCCCGTCGAGACGCTGAAGCGTGCAGTGGAGAACGTCCGCCCGCCGCTCGAGGTGCGCAGCCGTCGCGTCGGTGGCGCGACGTACCAGGTGCCCGTCGAGGTACGCCCCCCGCGGGCGAAGACGCTGGCCGTCCGCTGGCTCGTCGAGTTCTCACGGGCCCGCCGGGAAAAGACGATGGCCCAGCGCCTCGCCGGCGAGCTGATGGACGCCGCGAACGGGCTCGGCGCGGCGATGAAGCGCCGTGACGACATTCAGCGCATGGCCGACGCCAACAAGGCGTTCGCCCACTACCGCTGGTAGGCGGCTTCGGCGGCGCCGGCCGAACCGAGCGGCTTCGAGTACGTGGACCACGTGTGCTGACGGCGCAGTAGGGGAGTGCGGGCCCGGACGGAACGGCACTATGTTGAGGAACGTCCGTCGACAACTTGGGGGTTCGATGAACGTGCACGCCATCCTCGCTGCCAAGGGCAACGAGGTCGCCACGATCGGCCAGAAGGCCTCGCTCGCCGAGGCGGCGAACGAGCTGCGCGAGCGTGGCATCGGTGCGCTCGTCGTGAGTGACGACGGCACGCACATCGACGGCATCCTGTCCGAACGCGACATCGTGCGAGCCCTCGCAGCCCACGGCGCCAACGCGCTCGGCAGGACCGTCGCGTCGGCGATGTCGACGGAGGTGATCACGTGCGTCGACGCCGATCCCGTCGAGCGTCTCATGGGGCAGATGACCGAACAGCGCATCCGCCACCTCCCCGTCGTGGGCAACGACGACGAGCTCGTCGGCATCGTGTCGATCGGTGACATCGTGAAGACGCGTCTGGGTCAGCTCGAGAACGAGAACCAGGCGCTCAGCGACTACATCACGCACGGACGCTGACCATCTTCGCCGACCGCAAGGATGCCGGGCGCCGGCTCGGCGCGCTGACGAGCGATGCGCTCGACGCCGTCGACGCCGACCACGTGCACGACTCGATCGTGCTCCTCGGCCTGCCCCGCGGTGGTGTCGTCGTTGCCGCCGCTGCCGCGCAGGTGCTGCGTCGCACGCGAGACGTCACGGTCGACGTGGTACTCGTGCGCAAGGTCGGTGTGCCGGCGCAGCCAGAGCTGGCGATGGGGGCAATCGGTGAGGGCGGCGTCCGTGTCGTCAACGACGACGTCGTGTCGATGTGCGGGATCTCGACGGCGACGTTCGACGAGGTCGCCCGCGCCGAGCAGGTCGAGCTCGAACGCCGCGTGGAGGTGTACCGCGACGGCCGCCCGATGACGGCGCTCGAGGACCGCCTCGTGGTGATGGTCGACGACGGCATCGCGACGGGTGCGACGGCACGAGCGGCCCTCGGCGTCGTGCGCGCGCTGCGCCCTGCGGTGCTGATGATGGCGGCACCCGTCGCCGCCGCCGGCACGGTGCGCTCGCTCGCACTGCTTGCCGACGTGATGGTGATCGACGACGAGCGCAGCGACCACGATCTCTCGTCCGTCGGCGCCTCGTACCGCCGTTTCGACCAGACGACCGACGCCGAGGTCATCTCCCTCCTGCGTGCCGAGCACTGAGGAGGCGAGCCGATAGGCGAGCTCAGACTCGACACCGGCTCGAGCACCGAGATGTAGCTTCGGCGGCGATGGCACTCGGCGCCAACTACCGCAAGCTGTTCGCCGCAAGCACCATCTCCAACCTCGGTGACGGCGTCGGGGTGCTCGCCTATCCGTGGCTGGCGTCGGCGGTCACACGCAACCCCATCCTCATCGCGATCGTCGCCGTCGCGCAGCGGTTGCCGTGGTTGGTGTTCACGCTGCCCGCAGGCGTGATCACCGACCGTTACGACCGGCGCAGGATCATGATCGGCGCCAACGCGTCACGAGCCGTGCTCACGCTCGCCGTCGCCGGTGCCGTGCTGTGGCAGGGCGGCGGTCTCCCCGGACCCAACGAGCTCGAGGACGTGACCAGCACCGAGCCGTTGCTGTACCTCTGCGTGCTGACCGCGACGCTGTTCCTCGGTGTCGCCGAGGTGCTCTACGACAACAGCGCGCAGACGATCATGCCGGCGATCGTCGAGTCGTCAGATCTGGAGAAGGCGAACGGGCGGTTGTGGGCGGCCGAGGCCACGGCCAACAACT
>JALZNU010000107.1 GCA_030857495.1 Actinomycetota bacterium
GCGGCGAGCAGCGCCTGCTCGCTCGCCGTGCCGAACGCGCCCGGCAGGGCCCCGGTGTCTCGGATCAGGCGCGTGAGGCGGCGGGTGTCGATGCCGGCGATGCCCGGCACGCCGTAGCGCTCGAGCAGATCGTCGAGCGACGCCTCGGCGCGCCAGTTGCTGTGCCGTCGTGCGAGGTCGCGGACGACGAGGCCACGACAGAACGGCCGTCGTGACTCGAAGTCGGCAGCGTTGACGCCGTAGTTGCCGATGTGCGGGTTCGTGAACGTGATGATCTGGCCGGCGTACGACGGGTCGGTGAGCACCTCCTGGTAACCGGTCAGCACGGTGTTGAACACGAGCTCACCGCTGGCGATGCCGTCGGGTGACGCAGCGCCGATGGCCTCGCCCTCGAACACGCTGCCGTCGGCGAGCACGAGCGCCGCCTCCGGCCTCGCCGTCGCGGTCATCGCCGTGCCTCGCCGTCGGCGACGACGTGGTCGCCGCGCAAGAACGTGTGGCGCACCCGTCCGCGGAGCTCGACGCCGACGTACGGGGTGTTGCGCGAGCGGCTGGCGAGCCGGCCGGGGACGACCTGCCACCGCTCATCGGGATCGAACACCACGAGGTTCGCCGCCCTGCCGGGCTCGATCGGACCACCGTGGCGGTCGCCGACTCCTGCGATCCCCGCCGGCTTCCACGACAGTGCGGCGACCACGTCGGCGACGGGCATGTCGAGCACGGAGAGTGCAACTCCGAGTGCCGTCTCGAGCCCGAGCATTCCCGGCGGCGCACTGTCGAGCGGTCGCTCCTTCGACGCCTGCGGGTGTGGTGCATGGTCGGTGGCGATGGCGTCGATCGTGCCGTCGGCGACGCCCGCGCGCAACGCTGTGACGTCGCCCTTCGTCCGCAGCGGCGGGTTGACCTTGTACACGGGATCGAAGCCGGCCAGCGCCGCGTCGGTGAGGCAGAGGTGGTGCGGGGCGACCTCGGCCGTCACGGGCAGCCCGTCTGCCTTGGCCGCCCGTACGAGTTCTACGCTGCGCGCCGTCGACAGGTGGAGGAAGTGCATCGGTGTGCCGGTGAGGCGCACGAGCTCGATGTCGCGGAACAGCATCAGCTCCTCGGCGATCGCAGGCCATCCGGGCACGCCGAGGCGCGAGCAGCACGTGCCCTCGTGCATGACGGCGCCCTCCGTGAGCCGGGCCACCTCGCAGTGCTGGGCGAGCACGATGTCGAGCCCGCCGGCGTATTCGAGTGCCCTGCGCATGAGCAGCGGGTCCTGTACGCCGGTGCCGTCGTCGGTGAAGAGGCGCACGCCGGCCGCTGCCAGCTCACCGAACGGTGACAGCTCGACGCCGGCGCGCCCGATCGTGATCGACGCCGCCGGCAGCACGTCGCAGCACGCGGCGGCCTCTCCACGCACACGTACGAGGTCGACGACGGCGCAGTGATCGGCTGTCGGGTCCGTGTTGGGCATCGCCACGACGGCCGTGTAGCCGCCCTTGGCCGCCGCCCGCGAGCCGCTCTCGATCGTCTCGGCCTGTTCGCCACCGGGTTCGCGCAGGTGGGCGTGGAGGTCGACGAAGCCGGGCGCGACGATGCACCCCGACGCGTCGACGACGGTGTCAGAGTCGAGTCCGGCGCCGACCTCGACGATCCGCCCCGCCTCGATCCGCACGTCGGCGACGCGCTCACCGGTCGCGTCGAGGACGCGGCCATTGGCGATCACGGTGCTCCGTGGGCTCATTGTGGTCGTCGCGCTCATCGAGCGACCGCTCCCGACCCGAGG
This sequence comes from Actinomycetota bacterium, assembly GCA_030857495.1. Taxonomy (GTDB): domain Bacteria; phylum Actinomycetota; class Acidimicrobiia; order Acidimicrobiales; family Ilumatobacteraceae; genus JACDHN01. Next base: position 1,772 of record JALZNU010000107.1, read on the forward strand.
AGGTCGAACAGCACGGCCATGCGCACCGCGACGCCGTTGCTGACCTGGTGTCCGATCACGGCGCCGGGCAGCTCGGCAGGATCGACGGTGATCTCGACGCCGTGGTTCATCGGGCCGGGGTGCATGACGAGTGCACCCTCGCGCAGGCGCCCGGCGCGCTCGGGCGTCAGCCCGAAGCGGCGCGTGTACTCCCCCAGGTTCGGCACCAGCGCCTCGCTCATCCGCTCGCGCTGCATCCGCAGCAGGTAGAGCACGTCGATGTCGGCGATGACGTCGTCGAGGTCGGCGGTGTGGTCGAACTCGGGGTCGATCGGCAGCAACGTGGCCGGGGCGACGAACGTGACACGGGCCCCGAGCTTCGCGAACAGCCGCGAAACGCTGCGTGCGACGCGGGAGTGCTTGATGTCGCCGACGACGGCGAGGTGCAGCCCGTCGAAGCCGGCGTTGCGACCCAGCTCGGTGCGCACGGTGTAGGCGTCGAGCAGTGCCTGGGTCGGGTGCGAGTGCCAGCCGTCGCCGGCGTTGACGACGCTCGCCGACGTCCACCTGCACACCTGCTGGGGGACGCCGCTCGAGCCGTGTCGCACGACGAACGCGTCGACGCCCAGCGCCGCCACGGTCTCGATCGTGTCGCGCAGACTCTCACCCTTGTTGACGCTCGACTCGGTGACGGCGAACGTCATGACGTCGCCCGACAGCCGTCTCGTCGCCGTCTCGAAGCTGAGGCGAGTCCGCGTCGACGACTCGAAGAACAGGTTGCACACCGTCGTCCCCCGCAGCGCCGGCACCCTCGGGTTGGCGCGCTGGTTGACCTCCGACATGTGGTCGCTGAGCGCCATCAGCCGGTCGACGTCGTCGAGCGTAAGGTCGTCGACCGAAAGGAGGTGCTTCATCCGATCGTCACCCCGTGCTCGGTGGCGACAACGGTCTCGTCGGCCGACGTCGGCAGGTTCTTGCCGACGAAGTCGGGCCTGATCGGCAGCTGACGGTGCCCGCGATCGACCATCACGCACAGCTGCACGGCGGCCGGCCGGCCGTACTCGGCGATGGCGTCGAGCGCGGCGCGGATCGTGCGTCCCGTGAACAGGACGTCGTCGACGATCACGACTCTCGCGCCGTCGACGTCGAACGGCAGCTCGCTCACGGCGGCTGGCGTGACCGGCCGGATCGCGATGTCGTCGCGGTAGAAGGCGACGTCGATGGACCCCCACGGGACGTGCGAGCCGTCGATCTCGGCGATCGCCTCGGCGAGCCTCCGGGCGAGCCAGACGCCGCCGCGCTGCACGCCGACGAGCGCCACGCCGTCGAGCCCCCGGTTGCGCTCGACGATCTCGTGCGCGATGCGGGTCGTGGCCCGCCACACGTCGTCGGCACCGAGCACCTGTTTCGCGCCCTCGGGCGCGCCCTTGTCCATCGATCCTCCGTCTGGGCCTCACAGGACCCGCTTCACGGTCGATGGCGACCGTAGCCGGTACGGGATCCTCGTCGTGGAATCCACCCCGTTCCGCCGTCGGAATCCCCGTCTGGGCGGCATCTTTTTCAGCAGTTGACAGAAATCCCGCCCAGAGCGTGAACTGAGACGAATCCGCCCAGACGGTGGTCGTAGCCGGCGCCTCGTATCGTCACGGCGGAGGGAGCGGTCCGGCGCGGCGGTAGAGCTCCCAGTAGTCGTTGCGGATGACGAGCTCGAACGCCGGCTCGATCCGGGCGAGGTCGAGCGTCTCCTCCTCGCTGCGGGCGCGTGGCAGCGCGACGAACTCGACCCGCTCGGCGCGGTCGACGAGGCGCGTGCCCTCGATGTCGACGTCCTCGTACAGCACCACCCGGAACGGGTTGGGGAACTGGTACACCTCGCGTCGGCGCGACATGTGCGGGGCGAGGCTGTGGTGAACCGAGATCACGGCATCACCGGGCACCGCGTCGACGATCTCGCGGGCGGAGACCGCGACCGGGTGCGAACGCTCCCAGTAGACGACCTCGTTGCGCGAGAACGGCAGCGGACCCCACAGCGTCGCCGCCAGCAACGACGTGCTGAGCGCCGCCGCGGTGACGACCATCCGTGCCTGCGGGCCGAGCGCGCCGAGGGCGTAGACGGCGCCGAGCGTGAGCGCCGGCACGGCGATCATCGAGTAGTGGTAGCGGATGTCGTACTGGTAGCCGTACGTCGAGACGACGTTCGCCGCCACGACGGCACCGCTGATCAGTGCCACCGACGGCAGCCGGGCGGCCACCCAGGCGAACGGCGACAGCAGCTGCCACACGTAGAACGGACGGCCGTCGTCGCCGAGGTGGTCGATGACGTCGTTCGGCCGGGTGAACGCCCGCCCGACGAAGCCGCCGGGCCCGCCGAACGGGATCCGCCACGAGTTGCGCGTCGCCTCCCCCGTCAGGCCACGCATCACGACGAACATCGCCACGACCATGATGCTCGCCGCGCCGAGCATCGTCAGGATGCCGATGCGGCGATCGCGACGCACTGCCACCCAGAGACCGAGCGGGACCACCACGAGCGCGACGTCCTCTTTGACGAGCAGTGCAAGCACCACGGACACGAGATAGATCCGCCAGCGCCGCTCGAGCGCGCCGTAGATCGCGGCACCGACGAACACGCCGGCGAACGCGTCGGGATGGAAGTTCTCCAGGTTCGTCCAGCCGATCGCCGGGTGGAGCAGGTACATCGCGGCGAAGCACAGCGCGAGGCCGCCCGACTCGAGGCGGCGCCTGGCGTAGGCGAACACGGGGATCGCGCCGGCGGCGATGAGCGCCGACTGGGCGAAGAACAGCGCACCCGCCGACGGTGCGATCCAGAACAGGGGCACCAGGAAGACGAGGATGAACGACGTGTGGTCGCCGAACAGGTTGCGACCCATCAGCGTCACGAACGGGGCGTCAAAGCGCGACAGCAGCCACACACCCTGGTCGTAGAGGCCGTAGTCGTAGCTCGATGTGCCGAGCCCGTGATGGATGTCGAGCGTGAGGCCGGTGAAGAACCACGTCCAGGCGACGACGAGCACGCCGAGTGCCCACCACCACGGGTCGACCGCAGCGATGCGTTCGACGATCCTCTGACCGCGAGCGTCGAGCGCCGGCCGAGCGGACTCGACGGTCGCCGACGACATCAGCCGGTCGTCTCCGGGCGGAGCTCGCGGGCGAGAGCGGCCAGCACGCCGTTCACGAAGCGCCCACTGTCGTCGGTGGAGAACCGCTTCGCCAGCTCGACGGCCTCGTCGATCACCACGGCGACGGGTACGTGATGGCGCTCCATCAGCTCGAACGTGCCGAGGCGCAGCACGCTCAGGTCGAGCACGGGCATCCGGGCGAGGGTCCAGCCCTTCGACTTCGCTGCGATCACGGCGTCGAGATCGGCGAGCCGTCCCCCGACACCGTTGACGAGCGCGACGGTCAGCTCGTCGGGCTCGATGAGCTGCAACGCCAGTGCGTCCTCCGGCGAGATGCCCTTCGTGTGCGCCTCGTAGAGCAGGTACAGCGCCCGCTCGCGGGCGTCGGAGCGTGGATCGGGTGGGCGCTGCATCAGGTTCAGACGCGAGTCATGTACTCGCCGCTGCGCGTGTCGACGCGCAGCCGATCACCAGTGTTCACGAACAGCGGCACCTGGATGACCTTGCCCGTGCTCAGCGTCGCCGGCTTGCGGGCACCGGACACGCGGTCGCCCTGCACGCCGGGATCGGTCTGGGCGACGGCCAGCTCGACCGACGCCGGTACCTCGACGCCGATGATCTCGACGCCGTGGAGGGTGATCTGCACCGTCATCTGCTCGACGAGGTAGTCGGCCGCCGTCCCGAGCACCATGCCTGGCACGGTGATCTGGTCGTAGGTCTGGTTGTTCATGAAGACGTAGTCGCCGCCGTCGCGATAGAGCAGCTGCATGTCCTGGCGGTCGACGATGGCCTGCTCGACACGGACACCGGCGTTGAACGTGCGCTCGACGACCGAGCCGTTGCGGACGTTGCGCAGCTTCGTGCGCACGAACGCCCCACCCTTGCCGGGCTTCACGTGCTGGAACTCCACGACCTGGAACAGCCCGTTGTCGAGCTGCAGCGTGATGCCGTTCTTCAGGTCGTTCGTGGTGATGGCAGGCACGGTGCGCCACGATACGCCCGCTCGCCACACGACACGACGTCGCGGTCACCCGTCGC